>NZ_JAJCGR010000025.1:0-62249 GCF_020553125.1 Blautia sp. MSK20_18 | reverse complement strand
TTTTACGGACGGCTACTGACCCCGCTGTCTATTCAACAAGCGGAACGTCTCGTCCAGTGAAACTCATCACAGTACAACCATGTCCTTTTGCCCTTCTTATAGTTGCTAATCATCTTATTCCAGATATTATCAAGACATACCTGAAGACCAATGGCCTTCATTCCATCTCCAATATCTTTAATGTTATATACGGTAAATCGGTTGTTGATTTCTACGTTTGTACGGAAAGCAAATGAATCCTGTGTACCTTTTACAAAACGTTCCAACGCAAGCGCAAGGTTATGAGCTTCCGGTTCTGGCTGCATTTCAATCTCATTGTAAAAGTCTACCAATGTAGGCGCTATTGTTAAGTCCTCTCTTTTTCCTTCAGCCATAAGAGTATCGATGTACTGTTTGCACACATTTTTTACACATCTGTCAATTACTGAACGCTGAATCGGAGTCAGCGGATATCTTGAACCAGCTGCAGCTTCACAAAATGAAGCGATGAAATCAGCTTTTAATGTTACCGGGTCGCCTCCATCTTCTGATGCATAATCAAGGCCCATATCCATTGGATTGATATGTACATCGGAGCCAGGCGCAATCCTTATTGAGCTGCCAAAAAACAACTTAGCCAGAGGAGCGTACTCATTCTCAGGGTCGATAACAAATACATCGTCATCAGTATGTAGCAGGATATTTACGATTTCTCTTTTTGCAGAAAATGACTTACCAGAACCAGGCACACCAAAGATGCATCCGTTTCCATTCACTGCGCTTGTTCTGTTGTAAAGAATCATCTGTCTTGAAACCCCATTTAATCCATAATACATGCCATCGTCCTGCCATAATTCTTTAACTGCAAACGGAAGGAATATCGCTGCCGCTCTGGTATTTAAAAGTCGTTCAACTTTCAACTTATTTACACCTAATGGCAGGCATGAGTTGAACCCTGCTTCCTGCTGTGTTGCAAGTGTTTTTGCCTGGCAGATAAAACGTTCTGCCGTAGCCTGAAATAGTTTTGTGCTTTCATCGAGTTCATCCTTGTCTTTTCCAAAAAGAACAGCAGATACTGTTGTGTAAAATAATTTCTGGTTATCCTGTGTCAGGTCCCCCATCAGGCTTTCAACTTCCTGCGATGCCTGCTTGATTTCAGGGGAAATAACATCAACAGAGTATCCGTTTCTTGATGCTTTTTTCTGAAGAGTTACCACGTTTGCATTTACATCTACTAATTTATTTTTCAGCAGCGTAATAGATTTGCTCTGTGGAAGTGCACGGTAATGTACACTCATCAGCATGTTACACGGCATATTGGAAAGCTCCGTCAGGACGTCTCCCCTTAGGAATGTAGGAAGGTCTGTAATCATCATTGCTCTCGCATAAGTCTCACCAATAATCATATAATCTCGCTCAAAAGTCAGAGCAGTCGGGCCGATAACGTCTTTTGATGTTAATCCCATTTTTTGAATATGCCTCATATTAAAAGACTCCATCACCTTATCACTTTTCATTTTTGTTCTGCGATAAAATGGAACATTGGAATCCATATTGTAAATATCATACAAAGTAGAAAGCCTTTCAACTAATGTTAAAGGGGCCGCATTTGCCTTCTCACCAGCGACTCTCTGAAAACCTCTTTCGATTTCATCATCCAGCCGGCTGAAGGTATTTTTTGCAGAAGTAATGTCATCTGCTTCTACTGTTGCAATAAAATATTTTTCATGAATGATGTTATTTCTTGCTTTTGACATCTTATCAATCAGCATTTCATTCATTTCTTCACGATATTCATTAAGCCTATCGTTTTTCATTGGAATCAGCACTTTTCTCTCTAGTTCTGCATGCTTGATAGTCTTATTAAAAATCACCTGCTGAATATGTACTTCTGGTCCAAATGAACCTAGAAGTTCCATAAAGTTGCCAAACGTTTCCTTCTGCTTTTCTGTATCTTCAATAAGAAAATTCATATCTGGAATTACATACGCTTTTGAATATGAATTTTCATCTACCTGAATGATTCCATTTTCGTATACGCCCATATATGGAATGCTATCTTGAGCTGTCTTTGGTACTTCCAGTGGGCTTTTCTTTTTGGTATTCTTTTTATTCTTTCCAGCGGTTTTGCTGGTTGAACTAAATAATCCCATTAGCTATAAATCCTCCTCATATAATTTGTATTTGACATGTATTACGCATACATAATGTCCTGTTTATTTCTTGCCTTTTTGTTTTTATTTGTTTTTTTCTTTGGTTTCTGTCCATTTTTATTTTTAGTATTGCTTCCATTTTTCTGTTCGTTTTCCTGCTCAATATGTTCAATGATATCCAGCATTGTTTCATATGTAGGCTTTGTTACATAAGGTCTATCTTTAGGCGCCAATAATGAAGGGATGAAGTAATAATATATGTATGTTTCTGGCCTCATCCCATAAGGCTTGCCGATTGCCATATATAAAATAGGCACCGCAAATACCATTCCAAGACATACGATTGTATTCATCGTTAGGTTCAACTTTAATGTGCTTATAACCAAATAATAAATATATTCAACTGCAGCAGCGGCTGCTACGCATACAGCCTGCCTTGCTGTCAATGGTCCAATCAAAGGTGATTCATATGTTGAAACGTCCTTTGGAACCTGTACTTCAATCATCGTGTATTCCTCCTCTTTTTTTTACTTCGCTCCCGTTATCTCTTCACATAACGGCATTGAATTCCAAATAAGACCAAGACGTGCAAGGAGAACTCCAATTACTTTTACAAGAGAATCCTGCCCCGTCAATGTCTTCATAAAAGTTCTTACGCTATCTACTGTAAACTTTGCCGAACCATTAGCCAACGCAACACTCTTTGACTCTGAATATTCTGCTTCTACGAGAATATCCGTTATTGTCTGTCCAATGGTAACATTTGAACCTTTGTTGATAATTGCAAAAATAATAGCCTGAGTCGCTGCATTTATTAAAATGATAACAATAACCTGAAGACTAAGTGCTAAGACCCTCTTCATGTATTGGACTCCTGGACTTGCGGTTCCCTCTCGGTATATGTCTGAAATAGAAAGCGGAGCGAAAGTTACCATAACAACTAATTCCAGAATCCTGCTTATCAGAACAATCTGTAATATGACTTCTCCTATCATAGAGAATAGCCATGGAATAATTGATGAAATGACGAAGCCTAATGTTTCAATCGCTTTCATATCTTTTATTCCATTAATTAGCAGTGTTTTATTGTCCGGGTCATCTGTAAAAAAAGCGAATCCACTATCCTTTACGGTATCAATTGTAATTCCTGTACCTGCTTCAATCAGATAATTAGTGATTACATCTGAATATAAAATAAAGAAATAAGACACCACAAACCGAAGTGTTGCTTTAAAAAACTGCTCGATACTGAAATTCTTTTCGGTCACCTTACCTGCCAAGTCAATGAGATACAGTAAAACGGTAATACCTACCGCCAGGCCTTTCACAGTTGAGACCATAGCTGCGAACCCTCCAACCTGCATCACATCGGTCGCTATCTTATTATACCGAGTTATAAGTTCCAGCACTGCACTTGCCCCGTACATCTGGTTGTAGATAGTTATGGCCATGATAGCTAATAGATTACTAAGCATTTGCCATTAACTCCTCCTGTTCCTATTTGTCATTTTGAACAATGATTCGGTGATAATTCAGGCTTAACGCCTTTGTTCTCAGTATAAATCGATAACTCCCCGACCAAAAGCCGGAGTCGTTACCAGATTAACGGAAAACGGGAAGTCTCCCGTTTGAAGTCTGGTTACGAGCGCGAAGTGCGAGCTATCAAAAATGAACTTACGTTCACCTTTGCCAGACGTGGACGGGATTTCTGACTCCCCGTACACGTCCAGCAACCTCCGAACCAACGGACAGCCTAGCTGTTCATGGTCGGGCTGCTTACGGCAGTCCTCCCCTGATGGCAAACCTGGCTGCGGTCCCTCGTCCATCGATGACATAAAATAAAGTTTTAGTTACGGAAATCATCATCTACAGATGCGTGATTGCTTCTTCTTTTGACGATGTTTTCGTCTCATATCAATATGACAAATAAATATATTTTTTTGTCGTTTTTCTTTCACGAAACATTTTTAATCCTTAAATATGCCTCCACTCCTTTCATAGTCACTTCTTCGTCCTGCGTATACATTAGAACCCTTTTTTCAAAAGCCTTCATTATTGTTTCTGGGGTAGCCGGAAAGATTTTCATTCCTTCCACTTCGTTTGCCGCCATGATTACACATGCAATATCTTCTTCATCCAAGTCTGGTTCTATCGCTTTTATATTGAGGATTTCTTCCTGTAATTTTGACATTGTCTTTTTTTTAAATTTTGCAGACTCTTCAACTTTCTTTAAAAACTCCCTATTTTCGAGTTTCATGATTTCGTCTTCGTTTTTGCAGGTCTTTACTATTTTCCATTTTGTTTTATTTATTCTGATTGCCTTTTCTATGGATTCGCAATATTTCGGACTTTTGCCAATAATATAACAATGACATGGGCCAGCATCCTTCCCTTTTAACTCTCGTACGCTACTCAAACCGGCCGCATTGTTAAGTATATACATTTTGATGCCAATTCCCTGCATCTTTCCAGGTTCGTATTTGTTTGCTCCTTTCTCAGCAATGATTATGATTTTTGTTTTTGCCATTTGTATTCACCTTAATTATCATCAATATCATCCATATAATCATCAGCATCAATATTGTCACCAGGTGGAACCGTCTGGAATCCATTTGATACATTTACATGTCCGCGTATCTGGTCATTTGATAAACGAATACCGTTTGATGTGCTGCCATAAATATAGTTTTTATAATCAGTAGAAACCCCGTTATCTTTAATGGCAAAAGACATAAAAGAAACCACACCAAGTATTTTACAAAGGTCGTTTAACTCTTCTGCCTTTTTTTGAATATGCTTTTTAAATACATCCTGTCTGTTGTACATATAATCATCTCCTTAATATTGTTCTGTCATTTCGTCAAGGAACTCGTCGAAATCATCCTCATCGCTATAGGATTGAACGCTATTCGCTATATTTGGATGTGCGTCAGTGTGTGCGGTTGTCATGGTTTTATTGTTTGACAATTCGAATGAATCTTCTTTTATCTTGTTGTTATTATCTTTGGAGCCAAGCTCAATACTCTTTGCCTTATCATTTATCAGGGCCTTGTGCTCAGTATTTTTTACGATATCTGCTGGTTCTGCTTCATGCTTTTCTGTAGGCAGCTCAACATACCTGGATTCATTCTCATCTTTTACATTGTCCCATAAACTCCGTTCATCAGTGTCAACCGTGTCATCTGTTATTCCTTTTTTTTGTTTTTCTTTTAGTTTAGCTCCTCTGCTTGCTGTTTTTGTCAACTCGCCGGCTCTGCCGGATTCGTTACCAGATTCTATTGATAACTCGCCGACAAAGTCGGACTCGTTACCAGATTCTATTAAAGTTCTCGTCGTCACATCAGGGCTTTTGAGTTCTGTTTGGGTGCATTTATCTCTTTCTTTTTTTGTCTGTCTTATTTCTTTCTCATCTCTTCCACCCTGAAATTTTCGTGACATTTCATTGAAAAACGATGTATCCCCATTGACACAGTACTCTTCAAGAAAAACACCGCAAAGATATTGACGTAGTACGACTTTAATGAAATTGTTTCTGTATCCTGGTGTTATTTTATGCAGCAAGGAAATCGCATCAGAGTCTTCCTTTCCATCCAGTACCACATGATAGTGATAATACTTCCGGAAGCTCGTCTTTGGATACTTGGCGAGCCTTTTATCATTCGTGTGTAATAATTTGACTTTATACACTTCGCCACGGGCATAAGAATTTAGTACTTGCCTGGTTGTTTCAGGAAAGGAAACTTTCCCTGTTTTATACAGGCCAACCAGGTCCATGTCATGATAGGAATACAGTTTTACTTCTACCTTCATCATTCACTTTTACCTGTCCTCTCTTTTCTCAATCGTCTATAAGCGGACATATAATATCCCCTTGCGTTTGCGTAATAAATTGGAAGCTCGTTTCCATCGTTTCCAGGAATAATCTTCAAATCTTCCAATCCTGATAACGTCTCCCTGAAATATTGAATCCATGCTGCACCGGTTCCACCAGTCACAACAAGTACATCGTAATCGGTGAAATATTCTGCCATTTCATACAGTTTCTTCGCCGCCTGCGTTGCCACTTCCTTGCACGCCTTTTCAATGTATCCGTCCAACGGGATTTTTTTACTGGTCATCTGCCGGATATCAACCACCTTGAAATATCCGTCTTTCATGTATTTCCTCATTTGTGGAATACGGATATCCATCTGATAATCTTTAAAAATATACTCAGCCGCCGTCTCCAATACTCGTTTCATTCCGAGATTGTTGATAGATTCCTCCAAAACCTTCTTCCTATTGATGATTCCGTATGGGTCAAACGTGCCAAATCCAATATCAGCGATGATGATATTTTCTGCCATCAATTCTTTAGCTTCATCTCGTCGTTCTCCTTCATCATTGAACAGAATGGAATTTAAGGTTCCGGCTGGCTGAGACATGACGCTCACATCACTATTTCTTAAATTGTTTTCAAAACGAATCCATCTACCAGTACCGATTTTTACCTCATAAACACCCTGTGCTGTGAATGCGCTTTTGATTTTCGGCGCATCTGCTTTCAGGTATGCGGCTGGAAGTCCAGTTTGGATAAATGGCTTAATCTGTGGCCCTCCCTCTCTTACTTCATTGCTCATCAATCCGATAGCTACAGCCGTCCTGGCAAGAATGATGAATTCCTTTGTAAAATATCGGTTTCTGTCAAACGTAGAACCTGTATCGTTAGTATCATCGGCTCGGACAAGGTCCTGTGCTTTTGTTCCAATCATATACAGGCCTTCTTCATCCCTATAATAGATATCCTCTTCATCTACCGACATCAGATTGCTTTCAATCTGTTTAACATAAGACGGAAAGCAAAACCTTTTATTCGGAGACATTCCCTTTACTCCTGAAAAACCAATATCAATAGCAATGACCCAGTGTGACACCATTGGGTTTTTACATGCAATAATTTCCTGTGCTGTATTAAATGCTTTTAAATCCATTTTTATCCTCCTCTTTTTTCTGCAGTTGTAATTTCAAAACTAAGCAATATATGCTGTGCATTTCCTGTTCTCTTTTAATATGCAGAAAAAATTGCAGAGTGTTATATGATTTATTTTTTTTATACAAAAAAAGAGAGCCGTATATTTTGGCTCTCTTTTCCTTTTTTTAGAATTGTTTTTTATAAATAGAATATGTAACAAGTGCAATGCCTACTGCTAATAATACCATAAACACAAGTTTTATGCGGTTTGCAAGAGAACTTGGTTTTTCGTCTTCCTTCTCTGCTTGCTCCTCTTCTGGCGTTACTGTAATTGTATTATCGTCTTTAGACGTACTCATATCGGAAGATGCATTACTATCTGTACTTGCATCCGATGATTGTTCGCTGTTCGTACTGTCTGAAACATTTTCAGAGTCTTCTGTCTGACTGTCTTTACTATTTTTTTCAGAAAGTGCCTGTTTCTGGTCATATGTCAAATATGGATTGTCTTCTTCTTTCATTTCTCCATCTTTGATTCTTTGTTGTACAATTTCTTTTGCATTTTTATCCAACGCTTTCATGTTATCGCCAGTCATATTGTCAATAAAATCCTGAGCCGCTGGTGTCCAGTCGTAATCAGAATCCATATATCCCATGTTATACATTCGCTTGCAGTATTCTTCATACTCGTAAGATGATTGAAATAATGATTTTGGACGATAAAAAGACTGCGTATACTCTTCGTCTTTCGTGTAATCATAATCACCATTCGTCGCACTTGTATCTTCTTCTCCATTATCATCTGTAAACGTCGTAGAGTCTTCTTGTTCCGCAGCAAATGCTGGTACTACCAATGCTGACGCTACTATAGTAGAAAACATGAAAGAAACTATGATTGTTCCGGTTATTAACACTGTCATGTATTTTTTTTTCATTTTTTTACCTCCATCAAGAATTACAACCCAGGATATCTTCCGAAATGAGCAAATCCTGAATAGTTATTTATTTTAATAGCTTTTCCTGGCGCATGGTATATTCCGTCTGTATATCCTCCAGTACAATGAAGCCAATATTTTGTACCATTTACAGTTCCTATATAAATTCCCACATGGTCTTCCCCGCCAGCATTGCCGGGCCAATGCTTTTGTCCGACATCTCCTGGTATAAGTTGACTTTCTGATATCTCTGTAAACGTGCTTGAAATTGATGGAGTTGCCCAATCCGCAGCCGACTGCCCTTCTTTAGCTGCTACTCCAGACCTCCAATAGCACTGACCTACAAATGATGAGCAATCAAGATATTTGGGACTTTCATATGACGGTGAGTTCCTTGCGTTCATATCATACGTCACGCCATACAGCATAACTCCCTGCTGTATAATCTCACGCCTTTCTTTTGTCACTTTGCTATCCCATGTCGCCATACACTTTTTCAGTATCTCTTTCATATCATCCGGTAATTGTCCCATATCCAGGTTTCCAGAACCACCGCCAGAGCATTTATAATTTTCAAATACCTTTTGATAAAACTTCTGGTCCGAATATTTATATTTGCCATTTTCATCATCAGCATTAGCTCTTTCTTCACCATGGGCGATTACTTTTGCATAAGCCTCAATGATAGAGTCATAATCCACCTCTTCTTTTTCTGCGGATTGGTTTTTACTACTTGACGCCTTGTTGTTACAATAGTCCGTAAATGTAACAAACCCGGTTTCTTCATCAAGTTTTAGTGGCGACCTATTATATTGATTTTTTATTGCTTTAGAACTTCCACCAAATTCAAATCCCTGGACAACACATATCAATGAATCAGTATTATAAGGTGATGGATAGACTGCTTCTTCCACTATATTCGCAAAGGCCTTTGCCGCGGCATCTATGGATTCCTGCACTGTGTATTTTCCAGCCTCTTTTTTCTTATTTGCTAGGTTTAGCCTTTCATCTTCTCCATATTCGTCTTTCGGCGAGACATTTGCTTTGCTGCTTACCGGAGTAACGTCTCCGTTGCTTGTATCTGCCAGCCATGAACCATTGATATGAAATAAATCAAACTTATCGCTGCCCTCTCCTTTTATATCTTTTTTCATGGCTTCATACTCATCTTTATGCTCATTAAACCTTGCTTGCGCAATTGCCTTAAATATCTCCTTATACGTTTTAAAACCATTATCTTCCGCCGCTTTGTCCATCAGGTCTTCATACTTTGCAACCTCATCAGACAAAACCGCTTCGCAGCTATTACTCAGCTCAACTGTTTCATACATTCCTTCAAATTCATTCCAATTCGTAGAAGAGTAAAAATCTTTCATTTCTGATTCTGTATCTTCATTTTTCCAAAATATTGGCGTTTTTGTTCCATCAGTATTTAAATCAGATATATTATAAATCCCCTCCGCCAAAGCGAACGGCATGCCTCCGACGGTTAATCCCGCCCATTCGTATGCTTTATAATGAAACGTAGATAATCCTTTCATTATTTTTTCCAATGCTTTTTTTTCTTTTTTTGGCATTGTCGTTGGTGTTGGGGTCGCTTTTTTTTGCCCGGATTTATTTGCTTTTGATTTGACGGTTGAAGTTCCTGTAGTAGAGGCCCCAGCCGCATAAACCGGTACGCGAGACGCGGCAATACTTGTGAGTATAAGTGCTAAAACAAGGATTATGGCCACGACTCCCGCAATTAAGCGTTCTCTATGTTTATTTTGTTTTTGTTTTTTTCTCAATTTTATCATCCTCCTACCGCTTACAAACACAGCTTGCGGTTTCCTTGCCTGACGCAATGACGGGCGGAGTACTCCGCCCGTACCACAATCACGCGTCGAACATACACAATATTACGACTGTAGCATTGCCTGAATAGTAGCGATATCTGAATCCATCTCGGCTAAACGCTGCGCTTTATATTGTGCACCAGGCCTTTCGTAATTCGTAATGAAGAATTCGCCTGCTTCTCTTGCAGTCGTACATGCATAGAATCCTTCTATTCCGCTCGGGGACCAGTCACTCGTATCTTCCGTAAATTCGCATTCCAAACGTTTTAGCTGGCCTTCAAGCGTATTATACTGATATCCATTTGCATTACACCATTGAACAAGTTTTGTTCTGCGTCCAAACGACCATTGAGTTAAGCCATATCCAGTACCGCCAGTTTCTTCTTCTGTATAATTGAATGAGCATTCTCTATAGATATT
The DNA here is from genome assembly GCF_020553125.1 of Blautia sp. MSK20_18. Lineage (NCBI taxonomy): Bacteria > Bacillati > Bacillota > Clostridia > Lachnospirales > Lachnospiraceae > Blautia > Blautia sp. MSK20_18. Next base: position 51,976 of record NZ_JAJCGR010000025.1, on the reverse strand, counting down.
TACCAATACTCCCATTGCCTGTTCAGAGGTTAATTTTCTCGACATTTTTGTTGTCAGGAATTCATATACCTCTTTAGCAACTTTTGCTTGGTCTCCATCCCACGTTCCAGGATTGAAACTGTCTGTGGTAGAATTTTCTCCTTCTGAGCATGTTCCACTCAGACTCTTATAATAATCCGGCTTTTTAATATACTGGATTGTTCGTTTTAGCGTATTCTCTTTAGCTCTATATGTATCTGCACTTGCGTCACTGCTTTCATAGTTAGGGTTTTCCTTATCAAAATCATCTACTCCATAGATGTTTTTCTCCCACCAGTCATCAAGATTTAACAGACTATCAAAATGCAGGGTAATAACTGCTCCACTGTACTTTGTATGGCCCGGACACGGTGCATACTTTGTTTCATAAACGATGTTTCCATCCGAGTCCGTTTTATATCCGGTGTAGTATTCGATTTGGATATCTCCGTGCTCGTTTCTGACTTGTCTTGTCTTCGTTTCCATAACCGGTACTTGATAAGACATACCATCGGTATTATTTTGACCAACAATCCTTCCATCATCGTTATATACTGGATTGATTGTTCCGTCTGGGCCTGCATGGTACTGCTTAACGGCTGTTCCCGTGATAATATGTGAAGCATTAAAAAGACCAATCAAAGCCGAATATCTCAAATCATCATAGCCGCCTGCTTTGTAATTTGTCAGGTCTAAGCCTTTTTCATTCAGGTATTCTATCAGCTTCCATTTATCATCAACTTCTTTATCCGTCATACCTTTTTGATATGTGTCGTTTGTTTTTGCCTCGTCAAAGCCGGAAGCATCTTTTTTGCTAATGATTGTGCTTTTTGTTGAAGTACTAGAACTTGCCTCAAAATCAAACATAGCCATTACCATAGAAATCAGCTCTTGATTATTATTATAGAATCCATACACTTCACCTTTTGCATCTGCTTTTACATATCCTTCCGGAGTAGGTGTTGGGGTAATACCATCTGGTACTTTTTGCTCTTCCGGAAAAGTGTAGTATATGTTTTTATCTCTGTTTAAAATGTCGCGATAAACATCCTGGTCTATTTCCTGACGATACAGGATATCGGCATTTACGCTTACCGACGAAGCAGCTGAACCAGTTCCTATCGTTGATGAATCAAATGTTCCATCCAAAATACTTCCCATATTTGTTGCAGTAGTAGGAATCAATCCATTTCCATTCAATCCTGCAGGTTTAGAGCCATAACCAATAAATTCTGCAAAATCTCGGTGGCTTCCTAAGTGATGTCCATATATTCCTTCTTGCTCTGCTGGATAACCAGTATCTTTCCAAGCCTTTTCATCCGCAATAATAATGTACATAGTATTGGATGCTGGTTGGCTGCCTATTGTGAACTCGTTATTAAATTCCACTTTAAGGACATCTCCTACTTTTCCCCAATACGAGCCAAAAGCCGCCATATACATCTTTGTTCCGTTCTGGTCGACGACAGCGTAATTTCCATTGCCTTCAACTGTTACCTTGTTATCCAACGCCTGTTGCCGTGTTCCGGAAGCCCAATTACCATGAATATATTGGTATGTAAACTCATAATTCCACCAGGTCCCCTCAGTCACATCATATAACCCCTGAACCTTAGAACTATCACCCTTTTGTAGCTGTGGTGCATTCATCGTTGAGCCATCTGTACCAGACGCCGAGCCTGTGCTTGACGTTCCACCAAAATGATTCGATAATTCACTTCTGAATGAATTGTGGCACAAGGTTAAGACGTCAACCATTTCTTGTAAAACTTCAGTAGTGTCTTCATCGCCTGCATCATAATAGACTTCATTTCCTGCGTTCTTCACATATGAAATAATGCAAAGGATGATTGCCAATACAATAATCAATGCTATGATTATAGGTCCTAATGCTGCTACTAATGCTGAAATCAATGTCTGTATCAACTTTATCGCAGCCTGGATTGCTTTAATCGCGGCCTTTTGCGCTACTTTGGCGACTTTTAAAACGCCTTTTCTGACAACTTTCGTGCCTTTCATCCGTAATTTTTTTACACCTTTTTTTAGCGTTTTTTTAAGTCCGTTTTTCCTAAGATACTGGAAACCTTTTCTCGCCGCTCTTCCGCCCATATGAACTGCATGAATACCTGCTTTTGCACCTCTATATCCTGCGACCGCAGCATTTCCTATTGACTTTCCAAGCCTGATTGAGGAATTTAGCAACCTTCCAGCGTTCTCTCTCATCCATTTTATTTTTCTTGATGTGCAATACGCTTTCATAGCAGAGCCAACAATGATTGACTCCATCATGAGGAGTCCTCGCATCGTATAATCATCGCCCATATATCTATTAGCCAATGATTTTATTTTTCGGTATCCATTTTTAACCGCTTTGACAGCACCTTTGGCATATGCCGTTAATGTTGTTTCTGTCAAATTAAGCAAAAACATCCTTCTTTGCAGTTTAAATACATTTCTTATCAACTCTTTCGTTTCTTTTGAAGTTGTTCCTGCTTTTAATAATTTTTTTAGCGCCTTTTTATCTGACGGAAGTCCCCTTGCTTGAAGCACATATGGCAGCGCGGCAGCATAAAACGCTCTTTCTACTTTGAAATCGCCTATGCTCTGGTCCCCGAGCACACCTTTTCGTATAATTTTTTCTCTTGTATTTTCATATACATTCAGATAATCCGTTATTGCACTTGCTGCTTCTGGAGACAATCCGCCGCCAGCCAGAAGTTCTTTTAATGTATCTGTATTCTCAGTAAGACCAAGGTGCTTAAGTTTTGCCTTTGCGTCAAACAGATATTGACGTTCAATATCGCTCAAATAGCGTGTTTCCAAAAACACATTCATTTGATAAAACTGTTTGCTGTTTCCACTGATTGATGTCAATATTTTATCGTAATTTGCAACCAGCGTATTTAGGTCTAATTTCAAATCAATCGACTTCATATTAGCTGCTGCGCCTGCAAGCAGCTGTGCTCGGAAGACGGAATGCATTGCCATTTTTTGTTTAAAAATAAGCTGAGAGACCTTGCCTTTGTTTAATGCTTTCTGGTATAAAAGTCCACTATACGATTCTGTTACTTTGTTTGATATAAACTTATCTCCAACTTTCACAAAATCTGCGTCTGTAATAGGCTGGTTTAATGCTGGGGCTATTGTCATCGCCATTGTCATTTGTTTTGCATTGACCTTAACATCTCTTTTAATATGGAATTCCAGGCCAGCCAACGTTTTGGTCGTTCCTATGCTTCCATCCGTACTTATATCAAGGACAGTGCCTGTAGCCGTATAAATCTTGCCGCCATATACAGCCGCGTTTTTCCAACCAACAAAAGCTCTGTCTTTGTCTACTGAATATACGTTCAATACAATTCCATCTATTCTGATAGTCCCGTCAGAACGGACTGTGTATCTTTTTGATTTTCCATTTCTGGATATAGTTACCTGATTTCCTTCTTTTAGGACAAACATTCCAACGTCTGTGAAATTTGAGTTCTTTACGACGCCTGGAATTCCCAGTGTATGTATAGACGGTCTCGTTATATTAAAATTCTGTGTTGCGCCAGATGAGGTTGGTCCCACTGGGCCAGATGTAACGCCTGGAACGTTCAATCCGGAACGAGTCCCCGCTGCTATCTCTCTCGCATTCGCAAGAGCCTGCTCTACATTTATCTTTATCGTTTCTACATCAGCCTGACCTGCCAAAGCATAGGAATCGGCGATTTGTTTTCCGCTTATCTGCGTTGCTGCCTGCGCACTGTTCACTGCACTGGCATATGCAGCAAGTTCGCTGGCCGACATGATTGATGTATCTTTCAGCATCACCATGCCTTCCGCTTTGTCTGTAGCAGTCTTTGCGGCATCAGAGGTGGCCTTCGCAGCTTCTCTTGCCGCTAACGCGGCTGCTACTGCAGTTACAGCTGCAGCTCCGGACACAGTACCTCGTACAGTATGTGTCTGACCTGAGCCTGACGGTACTGTGATTTCAATAACTTTCGTTTCGTCCTTTTTTTTGATAGATTGAAGGCCATTTTTGCTTTCGCTCGAAACCGAAGAATCTCTCTTTTGTGGATACACCACATCAGTTTTATCAGACTTTAAGACACGGTTTTCGGCGACTTTTCTGTCAGCCTGTCCATCCTTTCTGCCAACGTAGCTATAGGTCTCTCCTGGACCGTATGGTTCTTTCCTCTTCTCATCTACTGGAGCCTGTCCCGAAGATTCATATGAATCCCTGCTATATGTCTGCTTTCGTTCATTGATGCCGCCAGACGCCCTATTCGCATCTTGATTTTCTTGATTAGCAGCCCTATTCCTGAGAACCTCTTCAATAGCACTCGCTCCAGGCTTTTCATCCCGATGGTTTCCTACATCTTGCCGCTGGTCATGCGTCATTGTTTTTGCTTCGGAAGGCTGGTGACTGTCCCCATCTAATCCTGGATATTGATTCGAGGCAGTATGTGAAGCTGGCATCTGAGAGATTGGTCTTCGGACAATGTTATCGGCCTGGACCCTTTCACTTTTAGATAAATCATCTACTGCAGATTGACGCCTAGATGTCACCTCTGATGCACTATTTTCTCTTGTACTACTCTTTTCATATTTTTTTTCTACTTCTCCAATTCCGTCAGAGAATGGTGGCTGCACACTTCCTGTAAGCTTATCCGCAAGCCCCTGTCTTTCCAGATTTTCATAACCACGGTCTTTACGCTCGGCTTCTCTCTGTCCAGCCATTTCATATGAACTGCCTACATATCTTTTTGCATTTTCTGAAGCCGGTTCAGCAGACGGACGTTTATCTGCGCCAAAGTTTAAGACAGAGTGTGAATCTCCATTTTCTTTTCTTGCGATGCTGTCCGTACTATTCGCTGTGGCATCATAGGCTCTTCTTTCATTCCGTGCTACGAATGTCGAAGATTGGTCTTCATTCTTAGTAGCATCATATGCCTTGGGTTTAAACGATGCGTACGTATCCTCACCGGTATCCTTGTGAGATTGAATATCAGCAGATTCCCGTTGCCCAGCCTGCTCATATGAATCATTAATGTATTTTTTACTTTCTGATGCTTCTCTTTTATATTGTGCGGTTCCATTTGACGCGTTTCCTGAGTCTGGATTGCTGATGGCATTCCCGTCATATACTGATTCCTTTTCATGCTGAGGAATGCTGCTCGCTTTATACGGTTCGCTGCTATTCGGCTTATCGAATCCCTGTATGCTTCTATAACCTTCTGTATCATGCTCTCTGCGTTTTTCTACAATAGAGCCATCTGACTCCGCGTGTTTGTTTATACCGGCATCCTTCTTGTATATAAAACCTTCGTTATATTCACTGCCTTGATTTGGTCCAACCCTTTCAGTCTTGCGATTTGTGTGGTTATTCTCAGCTTCATATAAACGGTTTTCCTTATCAGTACCACCATAACCTCCGTCATATTGATGGCGCTTATAAGTTTCACCAGTATCTCTTTGTCCAGACTTCTCATACGAATCAGATATATATTTGTTTTCCGATTCAGTCCTTCTTGTATTATCTACTGCCGCTTCTGAGCCTGCCTCTGAATGATATTGAGACGTATCCTCAGCCTTCTTTCGGTCAAGTACGCCAGCACCCACCGAATCCTCACGGCTTCCCCGCGATGACTGGTACCTTGATTCGTTATGAACGTCTGCACGATTTCTTTCATCCCTTACCTCGGGTCTGTCCTGTCCAAAAAAATCAGAATAAGTATCTCCTTTTACAACATGACTTACATCCTGAGCGCTTTTCGTGTTAAGTTCTTCATGACCAGATATTTGTTCTACATTTTCCCGCTTTGGTTCAAATACTTGAGGACCAGTTCTATTTATGTCTTTTGTAATATGGGAATCTTTTTCCGCATAGTCATTTGTGATACGAGAAGAATACTCATTTGTCGCAGACCTGTTATTATCTTTCTTTTCAGGCTCCGGCCTTTCATCTCTCTTATCATTCTTATGCGACCTGTCTTGTGCATCTGATAATGTGTCATTGTCCTTGGCCTGCATCTGCTGATACAAATCAGACGACTTATTGATAGTTCGAGCTTCGCGCTCGTATCCAGACGCTGAACGTGGATTCAAACCCTCGTGCGAAGTTAAAATTGAAGTATTTGACTCATGGGCGGATTCTTGCCGGTCATGGATTCCCCGTTCTTCGTTAAACGTATCTGGTTCATAGTATTGAGTTTTACTCTCATTGTGTTTTGTCGATTCGTCTGGAATATTACCTTTCACCACATTTGTAACACCATCTGCACTCTTGCTCTTATCGTGTATACTTGTGATATTAACGGTTGTTTCAGGTCTCTCAGCCAGTTCCTTTTGCCTTAAAGCTTCTCTTTGCCGTTGCTGTTCTTCAGCCCTGGCTATGGTCTCTCCACGTTCGTCTTCAAGTTTGGATTCCAGAGGCATACGATGTTCATTATCATATCGCTCCTGTTCAGCAGCACGAGACAATGCTTCACGGCGTTCTTCGTCAAGACGAGCCCGCATCTCGTCACCTTTTCGGTATTTTTCACTGTCCCTCTGGTTTCCGGTGTGTTCTCCACCTACGATATTCTTTAAAACTTGGTCTTTCGTTGAAAGCTCATGTGGCTCTTCCGGTCCTGGCTCCTCTTCGCCCTCTTCTACCTCTTCATCTGCAGAGACATCCTCAATGGTTCTTTCACCATGTCCATCTTCTTGTCTCTCAAGCTGAAGTTCTCGCAGATATTCATAAAATTCCGGATACTTATCTGGAATTTCTAAAATTTCCGCATTATCGAAAAGTTCATCTAGGTCAACTCTGCTCAAAGCCTCATCTGCCGCTTTAAAGTTAATCCTTTCCTCGTCTGATATATCTGGAGAATCCTGTTTTCCGTCTATATCTATCATATCCAGACATAAACCTCTCTGAAACAGATTGGCCAATAAGCTTATATATTCTTCTTTTGGCAACATCCTTTTCACCTCCCTTAATCTGAATTTTTTGCTGCTGCAATAATCTTCGACAGCCTTAGTGTATGGATATTACGAACTTTGAACATCTCGTATTTTCTCGGGTCATCCAAAATCACATCAATTTTATTTGTCATTGCATAAAGTATTGCATATGCTTCATCTTCCGATAATATTTCATCATTTCCGATAATACTTCGGAGAACTATCTTACTCGTTTTAAGCTCTGCTCTTTTGATTTCGCTCCTGAATATCTTTAGACTGTCTAAATCCAGGTTCTTCGCAAAATAGTCGTATATCTCCGGAGTCGTGTAGACCTCATCGTATAGATTCAAAATCAGGTATTCATAGCCTGAATGAAATAAAGTCTGTATAATTTCTTTATCAGCAATGAGTGCAGATTTTGCTTCTGGCAAATCACTGTATTTTGTCAATTTCCTTTCCTCCTTGCCTTTGCTTTTTCTTTTTTTTTGCATTTTGTGGTTGTCCCTGTTGCTATTTCAGAAACAGGAATTAATTACCGCTTATTCTAATATGCTAAATTTTTTAAAAAACGAATGCATTTTGTACACAAAAAAAGAGAGGTAAGGTTTTGTCCTCATCTCTCTCCTTCCCTATTTTTCTTTTTTTTGCTATCTTGATAGCTCACGCTTCGCGCTCGTGATACATTGCCGTATCGGCTCGGTACCAATTTGCGCAGCAAATGTCAAACGAAGCCGTAAGGCTGAGTGGTTCGGCGAACTTGTGTTCGCCATCACCAGACGTTGACTGCCGTCCAGCAATGAAGCGTGTTTCGAATGGGGATTCAGACCCGCGTGCGAAGTTAAGACCTGAACCTTTGACCTACGGACGGCTTTTTGCCAGTCAGGGATTTTCGCCATTCGTAAATACTTTGTTTCATTGCTGTATCTAGCGCTATAGCCCATATCACTCCAAAGCACATTGCGCTTAGCATAAAAATACTTGCGCCCATATTCACGAACAGTCCTGAAATGCAAGCAACAGCAGAAACTAAAGCATTTGCCCAATTTCTTTTCAATAGAAAGATAAGCAACACAATTAGCATCCCTGCAATTGGAAAATACGCCAACCACCCTTGCTGCAATGGGCTTAACATTAAATGACAGTCTCCTACATGTAAAATTTCAAAAATGGCTTTTTTTACTTTTTCGAAATACCATGCACCTTCTCCTGCATTATTAAAGACAGAATCCCACTGCTTATCGTTTAAATACAGCGCCATTTTAAACAATGATTTTTTATTTTGTACATTGTCTGGCAAATTTAATGCAAATAAAAACGCATGGCGGTTTGTTTTAAATGACAGCACGTATTCAAAATTCGACATCACGCGCTGTAGCTTACTGTTCCATGTATACGCTGTATTAACAAGATAATTTATAAAATACGTGATTAACAACATGATTCCAATATACACCGGAAAGAATAAATTTACTTTTGCTGTTTCCGTCTTTTTTTTATTCTTTTTTATCCCTATTACCCAAAATAGTCCCTTCACCGTTGACCCGATAATCACTGCCGAACAAAAAGCGACAAAAATAACAGACCATGCGATTGACGTTGCACCAAAATATTTTTCAAAGAAATAAGAAGACTCAGCAAGCAACGATTTTAATATTCTCAACACATTCCTGCCCTCCTTATGTCTTCGAAAATCTTACAAATTGACTCCCTGCATTTTGAACTTGGATGCAGTGTGTCCAGATTTGAAAAATAGAATTTCGACAATTCAATTATCATAAGTTCAACATATCTTTGTTCCTTTTCTGTCATCTCCCCTCTTTCACTTATATCTTTAAACCATACAGCCGCATCCATATATTGTTTTACTTTTTCCTCCGCTACAGCATTGACTTTTTGTTCTACCTGTGCAGTTCCTTTTTCTGATTTTTTTCTTTCTTTTTCTTTCTTATCTTCGTCACTCCAGAGGTCGTCTTCTGTGGATTCATCTTCATCAACAATCTCATCATCTCTGTTATCTTTATACATCCACATGCGGTCCGTTTCGTCTTCGCACTTTTTATCAATCTTTGCCTGCGCATGAGATGCAATAAGAGCCTCTCCGCTCTCATTATCAACAAACTCCATGTCTGAATAATCAGCTATATGCTCTACCAATGGATTAATTACTTTTCTGCTTTTTTTTCTTCCTCTGGACATATTATTTCCCCCATGTTTTTTAGTTTTTCTTTTAATCTTGTTATCCTGTTCCTCTTAAAACGATTACTTGCGGCAGTCTGTAAAGCATCATTAACCACTATAAGGACAACGCTCTTGCGCGCCCTGGAAATCGCTGTATTCACCATATTCCTTGTTAACAATGAAACTGGCTTATCCGGGAGCATAATATAAATATCATTATATTCGCTTCCCTGGCTCTTATGGATGGTAATCGCATCTGCGTGTTCCATGTCCACCGCATCATCTTTGTTTATATCTATTACTTTATCTTCACCCTGCATCCTGACTTTAACTGGATTTGTCAGCGTTTCAATAAATCCAATATCACCATTACAATACCCGGAATCGTAATTATTTTTTGTAAAAACAACCTTGTCTCCAATCTTAAAATGGTCTCCGTGAAACCAGATACCGGGTTGTTCCACATCCTCAAATTCTTTATTTAAAGCCATCGTACCGACCACGCCCTTTTTGGTCGTGGATAAAATCTGCGTATTGTGAGGGTCGCCGTGATACCGTGATTTTAAATAGGCCCTGGCTTCCTCTTCCGACTTACATGTTCTTACCACAAATGATTCATTTTCAATGAAATTGCTCTTGCCAGCAAGCACTTTCCCGCAGTTATCAATAACCGCTGAGCCTTCTCCCTGACGCATGATTTTTTTGAGTTTCACCTTTGGTATAACGTCTGAATCAATCATATCTCTTAAAACTGCACCGCATCCAACACTTTCAAGCTGGTCAGGGTCTCCGCTTAGAATCAGTTTTGCACCTGATTTGACAGCTTTCAAAAGATGATATATCAGGTCTGTATCTACCATCGACATTTCATCAACTATAATAAGTTTTTCATTTAATGGGTTCTCCTCATTCTTACCGGCATCATCCGGCATATATGGATTCAACTCAAGCATTATATGTATTGTTGAAGACTCATGCCCTGAATGCTCTTTCAGCACACCTGCTGCACGTGCAGTTGGTGCGCACAGCCGTATCTCTTCATCTGGGTGTCTTTTTTTAAAAAGGTCAATAGCGCCACAGATTGTATGCGTTTTTCCGGTTCCGCCTCGTCCAAGGAGCAAGACAACACTGTTTTTATCAAAACTTTTCAGAAATTCGAGCTGTTCTTTATTGTATTTATCTTTGATAGATTCAAATACCTCTTCCTTTGTTCCCATCTCGGTATTTATCTGCATCAACCTGCTAATCTGGAACGCGATATCGGCCTCCTTATCCATTGTCCGGATAAACCCAAGCATGCCATTTTCACAATACACGCTCTTCATATCTACAAGAGTCGCCAAAAGGTAATATGGAGATACAACATAATCCTTCCATGCTGAATATCGATGAAGCCTCGCACAATTGATATAAAAATCTTTCAATTTGATTGCTGTGTTTCCAGACTGTTCGTTATTTACCAATACCTGATATATCATTGACCTGACCCGTTCTGTAGACAAATATCCAAAGCCGAGGTCCTTTGCAAAATTATCTGCAACCTGAAAATCCAGTTCCATTTTTTGCAAGACAGCATAAGGGTTCTGACACAACTTTTCTTCTGCTTCCAGCCCATACCATGCAGTCAGCATATCTATTTGCGGATACCCGATTCCATACTTTTGATACTTTTTTACGAGATGGTCTTTTTCCATCATCGCTCCCACTGTCTCTTTAAGTTCAGACAAGTAACGCTTTGAGCCCTTCAGTCCTTTCCAGAATTCCTTGTCATTCCACACATCAGAAAGCCTGCTTATGTCACCATCAACAGCATCCAGTATTCGGTTTGCAGTTTTACTTGATATTCCTTTCACCTTCACCAATAGCGTTTTTGCATATTCTTCGTCGTTATAATTAATACACGTATATGCGACTCGGTTCATGTATTTTTCTTTTACATATTTTGTAATCTTTTCAATCTTCAATTCACGAAAATCTATCTTCAAAATCTTGTCCATATTATCTGCTGCAAATTCTGTAGTAATCGGGACACCTGGGACAACATCCGGGATTTTTCCGGCGCACAACGCTTCAAATCGCGGGCAGTCTTTATCGTAATCACTTTTAAATAAAAATTCAGCATACCCGTCACTACAACGGTCTATTAAAAAATCGACAATCCTACCTCTTACTGGAATCATTGATGATATGCTCCTTTCCTGTCCTTTTTGCAAAATCAGTATGCTGAATTTTTTTCGATGATATTATTTTTGCGGTTTCTTTTTTCTCTCTGTGTCTGCGAATTCCATACCTCTTGTAAAATCGTCTTTTAAGGTTATATAAGCATTAAATGTGTTTCCACCTTTACTTTTTAAATCCTTTTTGAGGCCTGTCTTTTTCTTTTCAAGCAAATCCTTCATATCTTTTTCTGTCAATACGACCTTATCGCCTGGAAGCATTCTCCAAATCTGAAAATCGCACTTGCCGTCTTTTTTATCTGCGCAGGAGAAAGCCTTGTCTGTTGCAACAATTGGCTTTCCGCATTTCGGACACTTGAGACCGGTATCTTTTGCAATGCTATGTTCCCATTCCAGTTTTCCATCTTTCATTATCAGACTGGCATTAAAGGATGTACCATCTTTTTTCTTAAATCCTTTGATTGTTCCGGTAGACTGCCCAGAAAGCAATTTTTTCACCTGTGTATCTGTCAATGTTTTTCCACAGATTTTCGTCCAGAATATGAAACCGCACTCGTCGTCATCGCATTTATAAGACATAGGAGTCTTAACCAGCGGCTTTCCACACTTTGGACACGTCAAGTCTGTCTTACTTTCAAATGGAGCCCATGTAATTTTATGTTCTTTATTTAGTATTAACGCGGCAGAGAAAGTGCTCCCATCTTTCTTCTTAAAACTCATAACTTTCGTAGCCTTTCCGTTCAGCATATCCGCCATATCCTTATCTGTAAGGTCTGTTCCTGCAACACGTTTAAATACGGAAAAATCACAGTCAGGATAACCGCTGCAGCCGTATCCTTTTGGCAGGGCAACAACCGGTCTTCCGCATTTCGGGCATTTGCCGACCTCTTTTCTGTTTCCTGCAGCCATTTTCTGGATTTTCATCCCTTCCAGTTCTTTTAAAGCCTGATATACATAGTCAATGACCTTTTCATAGACTTCATCATATGTCTTGGTGCCTTCACGTATATCATTCATATATACTTCCCACTGTGCAGAAAGTTCAGGGCTTACAATAGAACTGCTGCCAAGATTCTCTATGTAACGTTTACCGGAATCTGTAATATGGAGGCCCTTTCCTTTCCCAGACTTTACGTCATCAATATATCCAGTAGAAACCAGTTCGGAAATGATTGCAGCTCTGGATGACGGCTGGCCAATGCCTCCTGCTTTCTTCAGCGCCTTCTTAAGCTCTGTCTCATCAGCCGCCATGTATTTCTGGACATTCTCCATCGCTTTGATAAGTGTTGCCTGTGTAAAACGCGCAGGCGGCTTGCTTACGATTTCGTGCAAGGATGTTTCTTTTTCTTTTAATTTCTGCCCCTTTTTAAAGTCTGGAAGCGGTGCCTCCTTTGGCTTTGAGGTAAGGACTGTAAAGCCAGGATTCACAACTTTGGAGCCGGTGCAGGAAAACTTAATATTATTGTCAGTCAGCACTGCTTTTGTTTTTTCTTCTTCCAATGGAGGGAAGAATATTGCAAGAAATCTTTTGAAAATCATTTCACAGATATGCATCTCATCCATAGACAGATTTGCAAGCGCTGCTGTATCGCCTGTCGGGATAAGCGCATCATGCGAGGATTTCTGTACTTCAACATCATTTACAAATCGTTTATTCCCCTGTGCAGCAGCGATTGCTTCCGGGGTAACCGTTTTTACTGCTGCAGAAAGACTCGGCATAGCCTCTACCGCTTTCAGTAATCTGGCAAAGTCTTTTGATTTTTCGGTAGACACATACCTTCCATCAGTTCTTGGATATGAAATAAGCTTATGTCTTTCATACAGAGACTGAATCAGCTCCAGAGTCTTTTCCGGGGTATATCCATACTTAGAACCGGCTTCGACCTGGATGTCGGTTAATTTATATAACTGGTCCGGCTGCGTTTTTTTTGTTGTTTTTTCAAAACTCAGCACCTCCGCTTCACCGCTTAATGTAGTCAGAACTTTCTGGGCTTCATTTTTATCAGCATAAGACACTGCCTTGCCTTCATCGTCAATCATATATGCAGTAACTTCCGGGTTTTCTGTTACGATTGCCGGCTGATATGCCGTCTTAGAGCTAAATTCGTCAATTGCCTTACAGTTGTCATACACGAGTTTTAATGTTGGCGCCTTAACTCGTCCAACCTTCATCAAAAAACCTGATTTCACTGTATATGCGACAGTCATATTAAAACCAATCAGCCAGTCGAACCGGCTTCGGATTCTAAAAGACTGTGTCATCCCTACATCACGTGGATTTGTATGATAATCTGTCAGGTTATTCATTGATTTCATGATTCCAGCCGGCGTCAGGTCAGATTCAAAAAATCGGTAAGTCTTATAATTCTGCAGCCCAAGGTATGTTTCAATCAGGTCATAGATGCCGTTACCTTCCACATCACTATCGGTGCCGACAATGATTGCATCGTATTTAACTTTTTTTAGCTGTTCTTTTAAGTCTTTTACTTTGTTATCTGTCAAGATTCCAACCCTAAACGGGTTCGGAATCATTGGCAGCTTTCGGTCTGCCCATTTTACATCCCAGTCTTCATATTCTTTTGGTTCACATAAACGGCAGATATGTCCGGCTAGAGCGAAAAAATCAATATCGCCGAGCGGCTTATTGCTTGCATTATAAGCAGCCTTCACCGATTTCATAGCAGACGGCTTCTCCGCCAGATATAAATATCTCATTTTTTATTCCCTCCTTATAAAATCTTGATTGTTTGATTAGTTATCTTTGTAATTTTTTTTAAAATCTTTTTTTCTTCCTCTGTCTGAGGCTTCGGCTTATGTTCGCTGTACCAAAGCAAATACAGGTAATATCTTTCTGGATTTTTTTCAATATAATCAAAAACGTCTTCCTCTGACGGAATATATCCATCGTTTTCCATTTCAATCTTTTCCAGTTTATCCATTAAGGCATCAAAGTCATGCTCTGTTATTTCAATATGTTGCATATCTTTCTCTCCTTTTTTTTATTTTTGCGGTTTGCCTTCAATATGCCGAATTTTTCATTTTTCGAACGGAGTAAAAATGTTTTTTTTGCAAAAAGAAAGGACACCGCGTATAAAATACGCGGTGTCCTTTCTAACCAGCAATGTCAATCATTATCATCATCATAATCATCAAAATCTACATCGTTATTTTTTTGTGAAGCCATACAATGAGCACCATTTTTACATCCTTTTTTTAATTCTTCAAACTTATCTTCTGATAGGATATCGTTAACTTTATATAAATCCTGCCTGGATATGTTTCCTCGTTTTTTCTTGGATATTGACAACTGTAATCGTTCTGCTACTTTAACGATATTACATTGGTCATTCTTTGCGCCGAACCAGCACACATGTCCATCACTGATTCCGTTGCAGGCAACGGCTAAATCCTCAAATTCCCCGTCATGTTGTTCAAAAGCCCTGTTTATCAGACCTTTTGCAAGAGCAATATCCATATTTTTCCCGTCAAACAATATCGTTGTTTCGTCGTTACCCATAGACATCTGGATTGTGTCTTCCAGCAATTCACTGTACTTTGTAATCATTGAATTCCTTGTTTTGTTATTATCTGCATCCTTAATCAGATAATATCCATCTTCTTCCGGATAGTTGACCAGAATTCCGTCCAGCACTTCTTCCAGTGTTTTAGGCTGGTACTTTTCGCTTACTGTATCATTATTTTCTTCCTGCTCGGCTATCTCCTCATATTCTACTGACTTATCAACGCACGAAAACTCTTCGTCCTGCTCCAGGAAATAAAAGTTTTTTTCATCCCCATCACCTGTTTTCATAAACTGTGGATGCTTTTCCAGTGGATATTTACTATCATAAAATGGGTCGATTCCTCGCATCATGACAATACATTTGTCAAACGGCATGGTCATTATCTCATCTGGAAGCATCAATTCACGTCCTGTTTGGTTAAACGATAGATTGCCTCCGCTCTTGCCCACGGGCGTGGATTTACTTCTCGACGTGATGGTACCTTTTCCAAGTTTTTTACTGAAATAATCTGCCGTAGTCTGCTCATTTGTACCAAGGCAGATTGCGGTGTCACAGTTACCGATGATTGTCTCATAGTCATCCTTATACAGCATTTTTATCTGTGCAATAGACTGCAGGACAATCGTTGTTGATATATTATATTTTCGGCAAGTGGAAATCTTCTGTGGGAATTCCGGAATCTTGCCGATGTTGGCGAACTCATCGAGCAGGAACCTTACATGATATGGAAGCCGGCTATTCGGTATTGTGGCACCCTTATAATATAAAGATTCAAACATCTGAGAGAACAGCATGGAAATCAAGAAGTTAAATGTGCTGTTCGTCTGCGGAATGATTGCAAAAAAGCACGTCAATTCATCACCCACCTTCTCCAGTTCCACGTTATCATCATCTGTCAAATTCTGGATTGCCGGAATACTAAATGGGTTCAGTCTAACAGCAGCTGAAATCAAGATGGATTTCAACGTTTTTGTTCCACCAAGTTTGAACGTCTTATAGTTGGTGAGGCAAAGTGAAGTCTCTATTTTATCACGCAGCCTTCCAATTTCTTTTTGGTCCGTAACCTCCACAGCATCCAGCACCGTCTGTTTCTTTCCTGTCTTTTTATCTGTAATTGTTTTTTTACCGATTTTTTTTGTTCCATCAAACAATTCATCAAGCGGCATATCTATAGAGAAGCCAAATTCAGACGATGGCTTTTGACCTGGCCGGCCGTTTTCATCCATCTGTGCCAACTGTACCATCCACAAAATGGTTGAGAACTTCCTAAACTCTGCATCAGCAATATCAACAAGATAAAATACCAGCGCTGAGAGCAAAGCCTTTTCCGATTTATCCCAGAACGGGTCGCCGCTTTTTTGGTCCGGACCTGTTGTGTTTGAAATAAAACAGTCCACCAGAATACTGACATCTGTTTCGCTCCTGACGTATCGGAATGGATTGTACTTATTTGAATGAGACATATCGACCAAGTTAAATACTTTTATCTTATACCCATTCTCAACCAATACGTTATGCATTGATTTCAGAAGCTCTCCGGAAGGGTCTGTTACTATGTAAGAGCAGTTCATCTGTAATACGTTTGGCTTTATAAAAAATCGTGATTTACCAGTACCAGCACCACCGACAATAAAAACATTGTTATTCAAATGTGTTTTCATATCAGCTGTTGACAGCCTTACCAATTCCGATTCTATCATGTTAGGGTTTCCTGGTACTGGTGGTGTCTTTTTATTGTTCAGGTTTTCCCCACCCATTTTTTTTGTCAGACCAGGCTCGTCACTAAAAGTCTTTTCACCAAACGGCTCCGAATGTCCTTGGTTAAATTCTTCAACTTTCTTATTCCAATGAGCCGAGCCGGCCTCTTTACCGGCCGCATCATGTTTCCATTTTTGCTCATATATCATGAAAAGCGCTACACCAATCCAATATATAAACGTCCATCTCAAGCATGTACCCCAGCTTACCGGATTTAACCAATAGAAGATACCAAAATGGGATACCGCTTCCACTGCTGAAAAAATACTTGCTCCATCCTGTGTATGCTTCTGATAGCCAAATGCACCAGCTATCATCAGGCCAATAAACCACAAGATGCCATACAAGACAAAGGCAAGCTTTTTCTGTTCAAGTTCTTTATCATCTTTCATCTACCAGCCCCTCCCTGTCTTGTCTACATCCTTTCGCAAATTGTTTTATATGTTGTTCATGCATCTGTTTATAATCCTGCTTATCCTGCTTAGACATCTTGTACGCTTGGATATCTTCTATCTTGTAATCACGACATACCCGCATCCGCATCAAAGAATAAATCGCTTTTCTTTCGCGGTCCCCATAGTCCTCAAGATTGTTTACCATCTTTCCAATTTCATCAACAGAAGGGATATCACTTAAATTTAATATATCCAATGCTTCTCTCTTTTTTAGCATCAGAGGGGATTCCCGTAAACTTTTACGCGTCATATCCTTGCTCATTACATCGGCGAGTTCTCCATAAAAAACTTTCACAGGAAATTCTTTTCCGTTCATCGTATTCAGAATTTCATTCAATACTTTACGCTCATAATCCGGGTCATTTTTGGGAATAAAACGTCCTTTTTTTAATGGATTCATACTGATTGCTCCATTTTTGTCAATTCTTATTCCACGCGTCCCTGCTTCACTCCCTAAAAATACAACGCCATCATGATTTAGCGCCTTTGAAGCCTGGTTGATGGCATAGCGCCAATACAAATTCTGTGATACGAAATGTTTTTCGCCAACTTCCGTGGTTTCTTCTCGCTTTATTGTATCCATCGCGTTTTTAAATATATATTCTTTATTTTCTGCAAGCAAAAAGCTAATCCTTCCATCCTCTCCGATAGACTGCTTATAATCCACTCCTGCTTCCTTAAGAAAATCTATCATACCTTTTGCTTCGCTGTGCGAAAATCCTCCATACTGCACCAGTTTTTCTCCAAGCACCAAATGTGGCTGAATTTCCATGTATTTTTCTCTTTGTTCTCGTGGATATATTAAAACCAAGTTTCCAGCAATATCCAACAGCCATGAGTCAAAAGCGTCATTTATATCTGTTTCTTTTAATATTTTTTGAGCCAGTCCTTTATCTTTCATATCAAGGACCACTGCATCAACTCCGCGATTGTAATGGATGCATTGAGCAAGAGTTTCTGCATGTCCGTTTTCATTTACTTCCTGTCTGGCTTTAAAATATCTGTATAAAATATCTGTTGTCGCCATATATTTTTCCTCCTTTATCTTTATCTCCAATATGCAAAATAAAAAAAATATCGGCACGGCTAGGTTAAAAAGGGATTCATTTCGCATATTAAAAGAAAGAAATAAAAAATATCGGAAAAAGGAGTTAAAATACAATGGGAATATTAAACGATTATGAAGATGTCCTGCTTGGAAACCGGCAGCGCATACCGACAAGCTATTTTTTGTTTGATAAAAAGGGAAACGAGAGGATTGCACTTTCTGTAATCCGATATGCGATAGAGAATTTATTAGGATGGGATATCCACAATGCAATAAAGCTATTTAATAAAAATTACATTTCATTTATGAAACTTGACCAGATGATAAAATACATTGCGTTTCCATCTGATGTTACCAAGGATGATACAGAATATATACTTTATCTTCTTTATCCTCGCTATGTGGATTACGACGTAAAAAGGTATACACTTCGTGTATATGATAAGGTAATGGCAGGAGAGGGGCGATACCCAAAGGACTATATGTACGGATACTTAGGTATGCTTCGCGCCAAAATATGTCTTCAATACGTAATCAACAAAACATGTATGTTCAAATCAGAAGATGAACTATACAGGTTCTTTTCTTCAAAAGAGTGTATTAAATATTTAAAACAAAATAAATTATATCAATTATATATCAGTTTTTACGCAACACCGTTGGAATACATGCACGACAGCATGCCGTCTGCAGTGAAAAATGATTTTCTTTTTCATAACTATATGTTCATGTCAAAATATGAACAATTAGAGGATATAAAGCGGGAATCCTCGGCAATTAAATTACCGAGATGAAAGCGCGAAATAAATAAAAGTATCGTTTACGATTTTTATCTTCGTGTCCAGATATGGATGCGAAGATTTTTTACTTCCATACAGAAATTTTTCGCAAAAAACGACCGGTCTGTAAATTTTTCGGCATATTAAATATGTAATGAAAAGGCAAGGAGGTGAGACGAATGGCAAAGGCGAGAAGACGCAAAGATACGCAGTTTGAAACTTCTATGACGAAAAGTGTATTTCTGTATGGCAGCCCGAATAAAGACAAATCTAAAATCATCCGGGATATGCAGAATGAATTTACAAAGATGGTAAATGGATATATCAGACTCCTTGCGGGTAATGATAAATTTACACTTCAAATCGTAAAAAATGATAAGAAGAGCAGTGACATCCGCAAGTTTGAAAAATCCATCCGTCCGAAAAATGCAAATTCTGCATTCTCTCAGAATGCCTTTGACATGGCGGTGACCCATCTTTCTAACCGTATGGATAGCATCCGGCAGGATATGTATACAGAAGAACAGTCAGTCTTTACATCATCAAAAGTCCTGTTTGCAATGTCCATTGATTCCAAGACGAAGTCTGAGATGCTGAGCACTATGAAACAGATTGCGTCTAAAACAAAGAAAGACAAGGCTTTCTATGAAGACTGTATCAGTATCCTGAATGAAATGTCAGACGACGAGTTTACATTTAAACAGGTGGAATTCATGGATATGTATATCAGTTTATCAATGGAATACCGTGTCCCAGAATTAAGACGGGCGCATATGCCTCTTGACAGCAGGCTGATGAAGATTGAAGTATCAACAGATACCGTCATGCCATATGTGATTAAGATAAGCGACGCTTTACATAAAAACGCAGAAAGAATCGTAATACCGATTAACACAAGCAGACATTCTGCCAATAAAATCAAATCACATAAAATGGCCGGTACGGTCATGGCGTCAATTGATGAAAACGGAATCCTGCAGGTCGGATGGAGTTATGAGTCAAAAATGAAACAGCCAAAGACTTCAAATGTGGTAGGCGTTGATGTCGGTATCTCTGACACACTGCATACATCTGAAGATAAAGCAATCGGCAGCATGAAGCCGGTGATTGCTTTTTACCACGATACAGTGGAAAAGTCATTCGCTTCGCTGTCTGACATGAGAAATAAAAAACGCAGTATCAGCCATTACCTGCGAAGACATAAGGCCCTTCCGGAAGATGTGAGACGTTCTCTCATCAAAAAGATGGACCGGCTTGACCAGATGATTCAAAAGGCTGATGCCCCATACCGCAAGAAGCGCTGCTATTATGAAACACTTGACCATGAGATTAAATCAAGCATAGACAGATATATAGAATCAATCTCACATGATACCCTGACAGTCCTAGAAAAACTGGATATCAGGGAATTTAACAAAAGCCGTAAGTCTAACGATATGATGTCAACATTTGCGAGAGGGAAGCTGCAGAAGAAGCTCATGGAAACTTTAAACTGGTATGGCTATGATTTCAAGGAAATTATACCGGATTACACCAGCCAGACATGTCCGGTATGCAGCCATCTTGAAAAAGACAACCGCAATGGCAAGTCTTTTAAATGCAAGTGCTGCGGATATGAAGCGGATGCGGATTATGTTGGAAGCCTGAACATCAAGGCAAGAATCGACGACCAGGAAATACAGGAGATATGCGAAAAGTATAAGTATAAACATAATGAGTTACAGAAGAATCTTAAGATGATATACAAATCACGTAACGACCAATACAAAGCAGCGGCCTGAAACGAGTATGCAGAAAAGAAATAGTCTCTGACTATTACACCTTCTGTCGAAAACTTCAGGCCCATAGGAGCCTCGTCGTGTCCTGCTGTAGCATGTCTGCAGCCGGGCCTCTGTCCAGGGATAGTTCTGGTGCATATGCTTGCATATGTGTCGGTTGTATTTCTCGCAGGTAAAAGTAATTGTTTTACCTGGTGTCTTCGGATACTCGGTAATTCATATTTATTCTGGTAACGACTCCGGCAAAGCCGGGGAGTTATCAATTTCCGAGAGGTTCACAAAGCGTGCAAGATTAAAAAAGCAAGAGGGCAGCCCTCTTGCTTTTTTATTATGTTAACTTTTCTATTTTTATCTTATTCGCGTTTTCTTGGAAGCACACAGTAAACATATTCGTTACTGTCCCCACAGCACATCCAGATTGGCGCTTTCGGTTCAATCACTCCGATTGTAATTTTGTCCTTAGGATAAATGCTTGCTGCTTCTTTCAGAAAATCCGGGTTAAAATAAGCAGGCTCTGGAACTTCTCCGACTGTCTCAGCCTCAATCTTTTCTCCATACTGAGAAAGACCGATTCCTCCAATCTCGAGTTCTTTTTCTTTGAATTTCAGCATCGCTGATGAGTTCACTCCAGATGCCCCGGTCTCCTGAAGTACATACTGAACACAGGAGATGGATTCAATAAAGTCTCTCTTGTCAATTGTGATAGAGAATTTGCAAGCGTCTTTTCCGATTTCTCCGTCAATCATTCGCTGTACGGCCGGATATTTTTTATCCAGGACCGGAATGCACACATGCTTTTTACTGTAATCCATATATAATTTTCCGCTATCGATAGTAATATCGATATTAGCATCATCATCTGATGCATCTACAATGTCAATCATTGTCTTAAACTGCTCAGGCGGAACAATCACAGTTCCGGTGTAGTCTCCATTCTTGACAGCATATGCAGTTCGCTGAGCCACGCGTAAGCCATCAAGGCATGTAATCGTAAGAGCCAGCAGCCCGTCCTCATCTTCACGGATATTCAGATGTACGCCATACCCTGCATTTGTCTCCTCACGGCTTGCAGCAAAAATTGTTTCTGCAACCATTTTCTTTAATGTTGCAAACGGAAGCGCAACCTTCGGTGTATCTTTTTCAGGCTTTGCTACGTCATTAAATACAACATCAACTCTTGTGAGTACAGTCTTGGCATTTCCGTCTCTGTACATCATGGTCATAGCGTTGCCATCATCACTTGATGATACAGAGATTTTTCCGGTGCACTTTCTAAGACTAAAGATGTTAAGTTCTGAAAATGACACGACAAACTCTCCATCTTCTCCATCTGTCAATTCAACCTGGACGATGCATCCAATATTACCATTTGTAGATAATTCCAGGATATTTCCTTTTACCTCCATCTTAACAACGGCCATTTCGTTGATACCGTTTTTCTTTACAGCTTTTCCAATTGTTGCGATTGCTCCTCTAAATGTCTCATAGTCTGTTTTAAATTTCATAATATTTTTTCCTTTCTTTTTTTAGCTATTTTAGCTATATTTTGTTTAGCATTTTTAATATGCTAAATTTGATTGTCGCTAAAAAACACCAGAGCAGCATCTCCAGCCTGAGACTTCTGTCCTTTGTTACTGACTTCCCGGATTTGCCGGACTCATTTCCAGATATCAGACTGCCATTCTTTTTTCTCTTTCTTCTGCTTTTTCTTTGAGCAGGTTTTTAAGCTCCATCATGCTATTCACTCTATATTTATCCATCAATTGTTTTTTTACATCAAAAGTATCAACACTTTCGATACGCAGCCCATTTTCTTTTTCCTCTTTTTTTGTAATCCCCCATTTCTCAGTCAACGTGTCATAATAAATCTTCCCAATCGAAGTATCGCAAAAAATCCATTCTGCGTAGTTTCGATACGAACTCTGCCAAAAATATGCATAGTTTACAACGCAGGCTTTTTTATTTTGTTCCATCTTTTTCATCCTGCGGTAACTTCCGGTGCAGTCTATAAACGTTTCTTTTAGATTTTCCAGGCTGTTCTTATCTGTAAAATTTTCACCGCACTTTTTAGCCATTCTTTTTATATCAAAATATGAATTATCAATAGATTTATACTTGGATTCAATGATATCATTATTCAGCATCGAAATAATAGAATATGGTTTGCAAGAAACTATAATCCCGTCATATTTTATAAAATAATCAGACACAGCTCTTGCCATTTCCTTCTTTTCCATACCATTTCTTAATTCTTCAAGTGTTACTCCAACTTTTCTTAATGTTTCTGGTCTTCTCTTTCTTTCATCTTTACAAACGATGTTCAATTTGGCACAAGGGTCAGAGTTTGCAATGAATTTTCCGATTATATTAATAACATCGCCATTCTCAAGAACATCTTCCACATAATAGGTTTCTGCCTCAATACGCAGGATTTCTTTACCTACGCTAAATATATTCAAAAAAGTAATATTACGAGAACCTCTAATCATATTTTCCACATTTTTTGTTTCATATTTTGCCGTTTCTGTCATAAATGCCATACTTTATTCCTCCATACCTTCTTATGCGTTTATCTCGATACCCCACCAGCTCTGCCGGATTCGTTACCAATTTGCGCAGCAAATGACAAGCGAAGCCGTAAGACTGAGTGCAGAGATTAAAATTAGTATGCCAAAAAAAAGAAACCGGAGATATCTCCCCGGTCTTATATTTTTTGAAAACATTATCTTATCAGAGCGCGTCCCAACTCCAACTCATAGCGACGCTTTCCGCCGTCATATCCGCTGCTTGTATGCTTTTTGTTTTTTATATTAAATATCCCTGTCTTTATTACATCTGAAGCCATAGCGATTGGCGTATCAGTGTTAATAGATGACATATAAGTTACAAACCTCTCTTCTGCTTTTTTTGGAACAAGTCCTTTTTGCAGCACGTTTTTAATGATATCATTTGCTGTAATATTTAGATTTAAATCTGCCGTATAACATACTTCGAATCGTTTAATGATGTTATCGGCAATCTCGTCTTCGGACATCTTAGTACGATGGTTAACTTCCATGCTGTCAAGGATATACAGCCTGTTGTCAATCTTTACTGCAAAATCGACGCGCATGCTCTTTCTCCCAGATAATGTATCCTGGAACAAAATACATACCGGGATTCCGTCGGAACGCAACCGGGCAGGTTTGCATCTAAAAGTAAAGCTTAATGCTGGCTGTCTTTTTATCTGCTCTAGGTATGCAGACTCAAACAGCATACTCCTTCCGTATTTATCATATAGACATCCAGCAATCTCTACCGCAGAAATCTGATTCTCACCATTCATAGATTTTAGCCCAACAAGCCGTGCATATACTTTTTTTCTGGCACGGACCGGTTTATAATGAATACCGATAAGCTCATCTGTCCGCCTTAATCTTCCGGCCAGTGTTTTCAATGTGTCCGGTGATGAGAAATGATTTACCGTTATAGGAGGTTCTTTTGTTTTTCCTTTGTTCATACAGTCATCAACAATATTCTTGCGGCTGTAATCGTTCAGCGTTCTGCTGTTTACTTCACGGCTTGGGATATAGCGTATTCCGTCAATCTCATAAAAGCACTCGGATTTATTGATGATATAGCACATTTTATCAGGCAATTGTTCAAAAATCGTCTCCTGTTTTCCAGTACTTACGGATGTGACCAGCATTTCCAGCCCTCCTGTTTTTATTTCCTTTGCCTGATAGATTTTTGCTTTTTTAAAATCAATCTTTGTCGATTTTATTGCAGAAGAATAGTCTTCCCATAAATCTTTCAGGCCTTCCATATTAAATGTTCTCAAATTAATTTCCCCTTTCTTATTTGTTTTTATTTCACATTTAATATGAATGTTTTTCGTTTCATCAAAAAAGCAGCGGAGTTCATGCCGCTGCCTCATATAGTTACTCTGAATCTTCGTTCTCATCATCGTCTTCTTCGTCATCCGGAGCCAGGTTCGGAAGTCTAAGATATTCTGTATCGTATGAAAGGACTTCTAGTGTCCTTCCCCTTACGTCATACTCTTCGCCGCATACTCCACAGGTGTACTGTTCTTTAAATTTTCTTGCCTGCAGGGCACCATCTACAAATACGAGGGCACCTTTTTCAAGATTCTGGTAATCTTCGATAGATTTGTCGCCATAAGAGTACACCCACGGATAGTCTGTCCTTTCGTACATTTCATTTCCGCCCTTTGGGCAATACTTACGGTTGATAGCCAGCTGGAATCTTGTATACGGCTTTCGTCCTCCCTGCAGCTCCCCGTGGATAGGAGAGTTTGTTAAATTACCAAGTACAAACACACGGTTTGCATCCTCTTCGTTTGCATGCAGATACTCGTACGCCGCCTGCTCTGTTTCAAACTTCTCCTCTACTCTTAGCGTAATTGGATATACAAAAATCTCATTACCACCGGATTTTGGCTTTCCATTTCTTACGCATGCATCAACTCTTCGGTTGACCGCATTGCAAAACGGACACTCCGCTTTTTTATCTTTTTCTCTTGTTGCTAAAAATCCTGTCATTTTTACAACATCCCATAACTGCAATGTATCCATCACATCAAGGATTTCTTTTTCCTGTGTTCTGGCACAAAAAGAAACACTGTTTAATTGATAACCGCTTGTAGCCTTGTCGTACTCTCTTCCACTCATAATCGTTGTAAGACCAACGATTCCGGCTCTTCCGTCAACTGTGTCTTTGAATTTTGGTTCCTTTCGTACCAGTGCAAGAACACTCACATAATTATGTCTTGCCATATTTTTTCCTCCTCTTTTTTTTCTATAGTTTTCTTTCTTTTAGAGAGTCTTTTTTTTCTTTTCTCTATTCTCCAATATGCAAAATAAAATAAAAAAGGTACGTCGCGAAATGCTACGATGTACCTTTTTCTTATTTTTTTTGTCTATTGCAGCGCCTGTCAGTCAGTTTCGTCCTTATGCATATCATGGACCATTCCCGCATTAGTCATCGCCGACTGCATACTTACTTTCGTCCTTGGTGCTTTCATGCAGGCATCCTCAGACACAGTCTTTTTGACGCATCTTTCTTTTCGGATTTTTTCCGCTTCGGCATTTGAGAATTCCTTTTTAGGTTCCTTTGTTGCTCCCCAAAAAGCCTCGCCGGCAATCGCTGCCGGCCCGACACCTTCTGCCAGATTATTTGGGATAAAGATTTTTGTAGCCCGGCCATCGGCCACATCCTTCATCGCTTCAATAGATTTTAAACGTAAAATATTTTCATTTACGCCTGACTCCGCAAGCCTTCTAAGTCCTTCTGCTTCTGCTTCATATACAAGCCTGATAGCCTCCGCTTGGCCTTTCGCAAGAGCAATTTTTGCGGCTCTCTCAGCTTCTGCGTCAAGCAGTTTCGCCTGCTTATCACCTTCTGCCCTGGATACTACAGATTCTTTATGTGCCTGTGCTTCCAATACGGTCTGGCGTCTTTCTCTTTCAGCCCTCATCTGCTTTGTCATGACCTCTTCAATCTCTTTCGGTGGCTTGATATTTTTGACCTCCACGCGTGATACCTTAATACCCCATTCATCAGTTGCTTCATCAAGCACATCCTGCATCTGGCGGTTGATATCTGCTCTCGAAGACAGTGTCTGGTCTAATTCCATGGCGCCAATAATACTTCTGAGAGTCGTGGCTGTCAAATTCTGTAAACCAGTGATAGGTTTCTCAATCCCATATGTATACAATTTTGGGTCGAAAACACTTGCATACACGACAGAATCGATACTAATTGTGACGTTATCTTTTGTGATAACATCCTGTGGCGGAAAATCGTACACTTGTTCCTTAATGGAGATTTTCTTTACAATCTTATCAATGACTGGAACTTTCACATGCAGGCCAGCCTCCCACGTTGTGCTGTATTTTCCAAGGCGTTCAATAATGTAGCATGCCTGCTGAGGGACGATACGTATCTGGTTCGCCAGGAATACAATGATTATTACTAGAATAACTATAACAAAAAACATATTTTATCCTCCTGTGTGTTTTGTTGCCGATAACCGAAACAGGAATTTAAAGTGTTGATACAATGGCCAGTTGTCGCAAGCACGTTGTTTGTGTCCCGGGTCTCTATGTACAATATGATAAATATTTGGAAGAACAGTGTATTTGTATATAAAAAAACATGGAGGTCATCCTAATCGGCAAGCCGATTAGGATGACCTCGAGACAAGACATGTACACTACAAAATCGCGGAAGGTTCTATCCGCTCCGATACTGGATATCCTATAAGTTTTCTTAAAATTCATATATATCGTGACATCCAGTATCTTCGCGTTCCAGATATATGAAGATTTTGCAGTGTACATGTCTTGTCTCAGCTTTTTTCTTTCGTTAGTGCGGGCGTGATTCATATATTCTAAAAGTTTTGACATGTTGAGTGTTATTACGATGCGTGATGTCGCTTTACCGGATAAATTACACCCTTCGTTAATGGGCTGCATTCTCAGTTGCCATCTCAACGTTACACTTTGAAAAAAGTAAATTTATATTTCGTAACCTTACGTTTTGAAAGGCGGCCAAAGGCCGCCATGCAGCCCAGAGGAGGAGGGAGCTGAGCAGATTGACATAGTTTCTCCTTGCGAAAAAGCGCAGACTCTCACTATAATGGTATGCGTCTGCGCGGAAGAAGGATAACGCTATGCCATTCTGCTCAGATTTTATGTAGCCCGTCGGAATCGGTCGCTTCACATCATGACGGTCTTAGATAGCAGTCGCACTCATCGAAAAACTTATCGAAGAGCTTATCGGAGAGCGCAACCCTGCAGTTCAAATCAGCCGTGCTGATTTTGGCGTAGTCTAAATTATACATTTCTTCTGTACAATCTATGGCACATCCCACACGCCATGATGTTTCCATCATCCTACAGGTCCCGGCAGCCCGCAAGCTGTCTGTGCATCTGTGCTTCACTTCCTCCTGTTGCGGTTTTATTACATCAACTGTATATGCAGTTTGTCTTTATTCCCGCGGATTCCGTTATCCACAAACTCCCCCGCGTCCTACTCTTAACCAGGCTTTCACCCGTGCTTTCGCATCTTACGCATACAACTACGTATTAGGCAAAGGGCTTGCAACGCACTACACCCCCTTAGGTCATCGGATAGTCTAAGACCAAACTATTTTCTCCGCTCCCTGCTCGACTTTTGCCGCTCGGCAACACTTAACGTTGTTTTAGTAACCAGATTGGTCCTTGCTCTGCATTACTGCAGCATATGTCTCGTTCTCATCACGTTTTTTTATCATTTTTTGCTGATTTTGTTTTTTCTCTCTTTATCTTTATGCAAGAAAAACAATAATTAACGTCCTCTTTGTAGAGGTGACACCTCAATATTCAATTTGACCGCGTGATATTTCCACGAATTTCCTGCCTCCTTTTATTTCTTTTTTTTCGTTTCTTTGTACAATATCAGTAAGGTCCTTCAGGACTTTTTGTAAAATTCCTGGCTGTCATCTGTATCATCAGAATCAATATGCAGAATAATTTGTGAACCGGACGGATTTTTTTATTTTTTTTAAAAACCATCGACGGGAGGAAAGCCCTCGTCTGACTTTGATACCTCCCCGGCTTTGCCGGAGTCGGTACCAGAGCACGCATGATGCCTTGCCGCATCGGCTCGCTACCAAGCCTCGCAGAGGCTGACAAGCGAGCATAGCTGAGCATAGCTCGCGGTATCATGAGCCTGTATGACAGGCTACTTATTTTTTTTCGTTCTTTTCCATCCTTCCGACATGTCCATGTCATCGAACTCCTCATACATGTCGTCATCTTCATTCCCATCATCACCCATGACTGGTATGTAATTATCCTCCAATGCTTTTTCCTGTGCGATAATATAAGGGTACAATTGTGCAAACTGTTTATTATTTTTTAGCTTTGTGGTAATGCGTGATATTTTACGTTTTACTTTTGGAATATTACTGCCTGGAATCTGTTCTGCAATCTCGCGATAACTGGAGTGCTTTTTACTTGAATTCTCAGGATTTAATAACAGTTCTAAGAGATTAAGCTCTTCATCCGTTAATACATCCTTAAGGATTGTTTTTAAGTTTTCCTCTGATTCTGATTCAATAACAGATTCTTCCGGTCCTTTAATTGATGCTGTATAGTCTGCGCCCGCATCAATTAATGCTTCGTATGAGACGCTGTCTTTTTTTGACATTAAATCAAGAGTATTCTTTACGGTCGCTTCTGACAGCCCTGTCAGGCTCATGATTGTCTCAATGTCATCTGCATTTAATCCATATTGTTTACAGTAATTCTGCGCGCCATTGATTTTTTTCATGGCATTCGCATAATACACAGAGGTTTTCCTGAAATTTTTGCTTGCATAATCGCTTACCACATGGCGAATCCATGGCGCTATGAACGTAGTGATAGCACCTTTGTCAGGGTCGTAATTTTTTAATTCCGAAAAAATCTTAATCCACACATCTTGAACAATGTCTTCCTGATGATATCTGTTCTGCATAAGTGTGCGATAGTTATCCCAAAGTGTTTTATAAACG
Source organism: Blautia sp. MSK20_18 (assembly GCF_020553125.1). Taxonomy (NCBI): domain Bacteria; kingdom Bacillati; phylum Bacillota; class Clostridia; order Lachnospirales; family Lachnospiraceae; genus Blautia; species Blautia sp. MSK20_18. The sequence goes on along the minus strand of NZ_JAJCGR010000025.1, from coordinate 22,792 downwards.
TATTTTTTGATAAAATAGTATATCTGCGTAAATGCGTCCTGTACCGTTGCGTTGTCGCCCGCTTCAAGTGCCATATGGTATACTTTGACCAGTTTATTAATCTCCTGTGGGTCGTATTTTCCATTTGAACTGTAGACTACCTTCTTTTCTTCTAATAGTTGAGCATTATCGGCAGCATTCATCTTTGTCACTGACGTGTCCATCAAAAAACTCCTCCTTGTTGATTTCTGGCTTTAACATCTTTTTTATAGTTTCACGATAGCTCCTCTCCGGCACCGATTTGATGTCACTCTTATCTATCTGACATAAACTTTCTCCCATCTTTTTTAATTCTTTAGTGGTTTCTTCTAATGGTTTATATTTGGAACTCCATTCTTTCCAGATAGTTTCAAAGTCATAACTTTCGTTCCCAGCAATATATTCTGCTAGATTTTTCATTGCTGAATACATTGTTTTTCGCATATTTTTCGGCCTCCTTTTCAGGTCTTCGTGTTCTATGTTAATATGCCGAAAACAATATGAAGGATTACGTTTTTTTTTGCAAAAAAAGAGCAGAAATATAAATCTCTGCTCTTCGTGTTGCTCAGAATCATTCGATTGAATTATCGTCCTCAGTGTTATCATTTTCAGCAGCATCAGAGCTGCTTGTTGAACTTTCCTGACTGTTAATTTGAACTTTTTTATAAATACTGGTGACAACATCCTCCTCAAATAAAAGGTACTTTTTTCTTTCAATTTCATATTTCGAAAGTCCTTCTTTTTCCGATTTGTCTAGCTTTTCATACCTTTTTTCCAGGTCCGTTTTTGTCGCAACGCCATCATTCTTTATAACCGATGCGATAAAGAAAATTTTATAAAGACTATGCTTTGCCTGTTCATATGTTGCGTTTGGGTCATCTTTCTGGAGGACTTCCAGCTCTCTTTGGATAAGGCTTTCTGGAAGCTGAATGAATGTAGTCTGTTCCATCATCGTATCAATCAGTGAATTTATCGTATGTTCCCTTGCAATTTCTTTAGCCTCTCCGCTTGCATCGTTTTTTAATGCGGAACACATATCATGCACACTGTCGTATTCTGTATTGTTCTGAATGTAATCGTCGGTAACTGGATATGGCATATTCAAAATATCAGATATCGTTATGTCTACTGATGCATCTTCAACACCATTAAAAGTTGTATCCGTTACCCTTACAGTGTCCCCTTTTTTAGCGTTATTCAATGCAGTATACACATCGTCACTGTATATCTTCGAGTTGTCGCTATATGCCATTTTAAAATTACTTTTAACTTCTTTTACTTTGCCTTTTTGCGTTACTGTATAATCCACAATAAGGGTGATATTATCTCTACTGGCTGACTGCACTGAACCTAACCGGTCTGCAGTTTTATCGAGCTGTTCATACATAACATCTTGCACATTGTCATCTGTGACCTCAATATTGTCCAAGTCTTCTGTGATGTCAATGTCTGAGAATGATTCTGGAAGCGAAACATATGATGTCATGTCAATCTCTGATAACAGTTCTGGACTTTTCACCTTTGAAACTGTTTCCTCTGTCTTTTGCGGCTCAAGCCCAGCATTCTGCCTGTTTATGTATAAACCGGCAGAGATAAAGCATGTGGCTCCAGCAAAAAAACATAAAAACACAACTATTTTTTTTACCATTTTTATTGACTCTCCTTCTCTCTGTTTAATCTTTCGTTCTGTTTTGACGCTGCTTCAGGGTCAGCCATCACGATATTACTGTTTGAAGCATTTTTTTGTATTGCAAGAAGATTACCGCAGTTTCCTGATATACTTAATTTGTCACCGTTTGTTGTTGCCCCCATCAGTACACCTTCAAATGAATCCGAGTCTGAGTTGATTTCCAACTTGCCATTTAAGGACTCACAGCCATTGTAACAATCAGTAAAATTTATTACGGATTCTGGAATCGTTGCTCCTGTCAGCAATCCGGTGCATCCTGCATATGCTGCGCTGATTTCTTCTATACTTTTCGGAAATTTTACTGCTTCTTTAATATTGATACAGTCTTTATATGTTTCGTTCATGTAGATAACACTATCAGGTATTGTCGTTGCCTCCCTCAGGTTTGTGCACCCAGAATATAGTCCAGAGACGTTCGTCAGATTACTTGTTTTGTCAAGACTGATTGGGCTTTGGAGTGAAACGCAATCGGCATATGTGTATTTCATTGATGACACATTAACCGGGATAATGTCTGCTTCTTTTAATGCAGAGCAGCCAGAGAATGCATAATCCATAATTTTTAAATTCGAGCACTGGAAATAATCAGGAGTTTTCTCTATTGCTGTACATCCTGCGAATGTGCTCTTCATCGTCTTTAACGTTTTTGGCAGATTGTCGCAGTATACCAGATTTTCATTCCCCTCAAACCAGTTGTCCATATTCTCGATTTTTAGTGAATCGTCAATATACACGTGGGAATATGTACTTGATGACCACGGAAACGCTGTGAAGTTTGTAATGTCCCCCTTTCCTGTGAATTCCAAATCTCCATTTGAATAACATGTCACTTTTGCGCTTTTCTCATTTGGATATCCGATATTTTCTTCAAGTACCGGTTCTCTTGTAATGTCAACAATTACTGTCGCCGACTGTCCTTGAGCCTCAATATTCACTTCACAAGATGCTCCGTTTTTTGCAGCAGTAGCTGTTTTTGAAGAAAAGTCATTTATCTGCACAGCCTTACCCGCCTCAGTGGTTCCAGTCACTTTAAACATGTTTTTAGATAACGACCCTCCCGGTCCTACCTTTCCAACGAATTCAGCCTGCAGTCCGGTTATCTCAGGGTCTTTGTTCATTTCTTTTGATATTTGTGTGTATCCAATCATCCCAACTGCAACAACGGCAACGGCGATGATTGCTTTTATTTTGTTGTCCATCTCCATCCTCTCCTTAGCCAATTTTGAAATCATCTAAGTCGTCATCTTCAAAAGATTCACTTTCGATTTCCTGATTTCTTTCTTTTTTGATAATGTGCGAAGTTAAAACCGGAGCACTTGACCCGCGGACGACTTTTTGTCGGTCGGTGATTTCCTGTTCTCCATTAATAATTCGCGCTTCCCTCCTGTGGCCAGTTCTTAGACTCGGTGCCTCCTGTTTCTTATCAGTATTAACGTTATCTAAAAATTCCTGTGTGTTATACTCTTCGTCTTCTTCCTCATCTTCTTCCTCGTCTTCTTCATACTCATCCTCTTCATTCGTCGGCAATTTGTCAGCAAAGCTTGATTCGTTATCGAACTCAGGGCGTGAATTTAAGCCCTCATGAAAAGCTGAAACCGCAGGGTCTGGCTCACAGACGACATCATCGGCCGAGTCCCCTTCGCTCTTTGTTGATTTATTGTAACTCTCTCTTGCTTTTTCTCGTTCCGGTTTTTCTTTAACATCTTCATGAGCGTTATTTCTATTTCCAATGTTTATATTTAACGCCTTTTTTATCGCGTTATTATGCATCTTCATGATACTTGTATCACTGTCAACATTGATACCCTCCAATGCAGTCTCATAATCACCCTGGTCTTCTTTAAGGAAGTTAAGGGCATTGATAATCAGATTGTACATATACTGATTTCCAGTATAAATATCAGCCAGCTGTTCAAGCGTGTCCTCAATGTTTCCAGTGTTTTCGAAACATTCCTGAAAATTTTCTGCATAATCGTCTGCAAGCAGTTTCTTGTTTCCTGATGCTTCACTCTCTTCCTGTGAGCCCATTTTTGCCAATTTAACAAACAGAGCGAAACCAATCACGACGCAAGAAACACCGGCTCCGATTAAAATAATCACTGTATTGTCCATTTTTCTACTCCTCCTTTATGCGTGCCCATCAGTAATGAGTAAATTACCGATGGGCTGTACTATTATTTTTTGAAATTTTCAGACAATGATGCTACAATGTCGTCGACATCTTCAGCAGCGGCATTTTTCTTGAAATATGACCTTGCTGCAATCCTGTCATCCTTTGTACTGTAAAATTTGACATCATTGTACTTTGTGTTAAGCTTCCTCAGAATCTGGTCTTTTAGCGCTGCGCTTCTTGATACTTCAACGTAGTTTGTCTCTCCGATACGGATTCTAACTTCAAGAGCCCCGTCATTGTATACAACAAATTCTGCATTTGGGGCATGGAATTTTTTGATTTCAGCATCGGAATACTGCTCATAATAAGAAATCAGGTCCTCCGGCGTCAGGATATGCCCGATTTCGTCCAGCTGCTTCTGGATACTTTCCGCGCGTTCTTCTACTTTTTTAACTTCATCTGCTACCTGGCTTTTGACCATGTCTTCAATATTGCTTTCAATCTTTTTGATTTCACGGTCCTTCTTTCCAATGGAATCAGAGAGTTCTTTGATTTTTGATTCTTTTGTGACAATTTTTTCTGTTAATTTTTTCTCCAAGGCAATCTTCTGTCCTACCAGCTGCTGTACTTTCTGCTTCATTCTGAACACTTCTTCTTCCGCTTCGTTATCAGTTTTTCCCAGGGCATTCTGTCTATCCTGCAATGCAGCCAGCTGCTTTGCGAGCTGCTGCAGATTCAGTATATTTTTTGTATCCCTTTCCTCATATTCTTTGATTTTATTCTGCATCTCCTCTTCATGCTCTTTTACTTTCGCCTCTTCTGATTTGATTTTCTCCTGAAGTGCAGCCCTTTCTTCTTCCAATACAGCAACCTGTTTTTGTAGTTCTGCCTCTTTTTTCTGCATCTCTTTTTCTTTCTGTTCCATTTCATTTTCACGCTCAGCGACAGCCTTCTCTCGCTCAGATACCATTGCTGTCTGTTCTGACAAAATCTGCTGTACGTCTGACGCAAAGTCCGCGGAATCTTTCTTTTTTAGCGTTCTTTCATATTCCTTCATGCATGCAATTAGAGCCGTTCTACATAAATCCAGACGCTCTTTTGTTTCATCCGGTGCGTATTTGTCTGGGCTTGAATACGTTCTTACTTTGAATACTTCATTGTCTGCGTCATAAGCAGCCATCAATTCCGGATAATTTGCATTGATGTAGGAAACATATATCGTGCCGGCATCATTATCTGCCGGAGTAGATACGGAAACCAGAATCTCCGCATCCAGAGGAAAAAAGATACAGTCTGTTGTAATTTTTTCTTTTTCGTCGGTGAGGATAACTTCATTTCCATTTAATGTCCCACCAATTTCAGCTGCTAAATCACGGAAAATTTTTTCCGCAAATTTGCGATGTTCTTCCTCATAGTCCTCTGTATCCTGCATCGTAGTTGATACCGCATGGTATGCATTATCCACGTGTACAAGATTTACGTTTTCTTCCGGGTTATAGTCTTCCTCTTTGGCCTCAACATCTTTTTCAAGAAAGTTTACGCAGTCGTTCTCAAATGTCACCACTGCGTCCTGCATCGCATCGATGATTTCTTCTGTTGTTTTTACTGCTTCTTCTACTGTCTGGTATGAAAAAAACTTTGAAAATGCAAATACCTGGCCGCTTACATACACATTGCATCCGGAATATTTTTCCATCATCTCCTGCTGGAACTCTTCTACGGCTTCTTCTGAAATCGGATACTTATACTCCTGTGTACCTTTGATTTTTACTGTATTTGGGGCACACTCAATCGCAACGCTTATACCTTTAATACCTGTTTTTAATTCTGCATTAATCGTAATCTTGCTGTCCCCCTCTTCAATACTTGATGTGCCGGGAATATATGATTTGATTTCCTCTGCCATCCCAATTAAATAATTTTCTGCCATTATTTCTTTCTCCTTTCAAACTATCTAAATCAAAATTAATTTTCTCTAAGATAATATGCCAAATAATTTCAAGAATCGTTGCTTTTTTGCGCATTTTTTTTGCCGATAAAAAAAGCCCTCATCTGTGAATAAATGAAGGGCTTTTTTTATCTATTTTTGCTGGCTTCCTATCGGCTGAGCGCTTTTTGTTTGATACCTCGCCGTATCGGCTCGGCACCAGATTAAAATTGATAACTCTCCGTTCGGCCCGGTACCAGATTAAAATTAATTTTTCTTTTTCTTCTTATAAATCAGCACTCCTGCGGCAGCACCAAGGCAAACAACAATCAGCGCTCCGATTGCGATGATATTGTTCTCATCTCCTGTTTCTACAACATTATTCTGCACTTCCACGTTTCCTACTGCTGTATCAGCGGCTGCCTGTTCAGGCTGTGAATTACCTTCTGCTTCTGTCGTTTCAGGCTGTGCTGTATTGTCTTCCGGTTTTGCCTCTGGGGTAGCGGTTGGCTTCGGCGTTGCAGTCGGTTTTGGAGTTGCCGTTGGGCTTGGCGTTGCAACTTCGTTGACGGTACAGGTGTAACCTTCTACTGTCTTCATGTCTCCATCTGCACCAAGAACCGTGTAAGAGATGTCGTAAGTTCCAGCCTCTTCATTGTCTACCTCATCGGTATTTAATGTTACGGAACTTACATAATCATCGAATGTACATCCGGATTCTGTAGGCAGTTCATCCCCTTTGTCAATCTCGATATCTTGCATGCCCTCTACATGTGATGCCAACTCAGGTTTTACGGTGCATTTTACAGTTGCAGTCCTGTCTGCGCCATGGCTGTCTTTAAAAGTGTATTTAACATCATATTCACCCGGCTCGCTTGTATGTACACCACTGATATCAGGTGTTATAGAATCAATATTGATATTTGATTCGGTACCTTTGAACTCTTCCTCTACGGATGGGAGGTCTTCTTTTTCGTATACCGTGATAGCCGGCAGGCTGGATATCGTTTTCGTCATATCCTGCTCATATTTTTTTTCTACTACTTTTTTCTGGTATACAGTATAGCCCCCAGCGCCTCCAGCGGCTAAAACTGCAACAAGCACTACAGCAATTAATCCTTTTTTCATTATGTTTTCCTCTTTTCTATGAATTTTTATGTATGAGGCAGCACAGGCTGCCTCATGTAATGGTTACATCGTTCTTATCTTTTAATGAATTTCTTCAGTGAAATAAATGCTGCTGCAAGTGCCGCCATGATTGCAGCCCCTGCTATTGCAATGATACTCATATTATCGTCGCCGGTTTTTACTCCGCTCGTTGTGGCAACATCGCTTCCCTTCTCTGTTGCTCCTGAACCGGAACCATCAAGAGTCGTAGATGTATTTCCGTTTGGGGTTGGGGTATTATCTGTTACATCAGACGCTCCGTATTTCTTTAATTTGGTCTTGCCTTCTTCCAGGTCATTTTTGATGGCATCTTCTGTTGTGTCTGAGTTAATCTTTTCTACGTAAGAATCAAACACTTTCTGTGCATCTTCTTTCTTGTCTGAAGGAACCGTGTCAAGCATTTTCTGGAGTGTACTGATTGCGTCTGCCCTTAGCTGTGCAAGTTTCGATGCATCTGCCGTGCTGCTCGCATCAACCCCTGCGTCTTTCAGTGCCTGCTGACATCCATCAACAAGTTTATTGATATCATCTTCTGACGTTGCTTTGTTGATTTTGTCTGTGTAAGTATCGATAATCTTGTTCGAAGTATCTGTAGGATTTGTTACCATTGCTTTGATTTTTGCTATCGCATCCGTTTTTGCTTGTGCAAGTTTTGCTGCTGCGTCCTGCGCGGTTACAAGCTTCGCAAGGTTGTCTTTAGCAAGGTTGTAACATTTTTCCATTGCTGTTTCATTTTTTGCTTTGTTAATGTTCTCTTTCTGCTTGTTGATTACTTCCTGTGCTTTCTGAGAATATGTATCATCTGTAAATTTGTACTCTGTAAGGAGTGCATCCATCTTATTGTTAAATACGGACCGCATTGATGTCAGGTATGCATTGTTGTAATCCGTTTTTGCCTGGGCGTAAATCTTAGAGCATTCAGATGCAGACTGTGCATTTTCAATGTTTGCTTTCGCAGTGCTGATGATGCTGTTCATATCTGCTGTTACATACTCAGACTTCACTTTTGACTCAAGAACAGACAATTTACTTAATGTGTCTGCTTTCACTGATGCAAGTTCTTTGTCTTTTTTGTAAGCATCTGTAGTTGTCTGCACGTCAGATTTAAATCCCTCTACTATATCTTTTACTTCATCCTCTGTTGTAGCATTCTCTATTTTTTTCAGTGCGGCACCAGCCAGCTGCTGAATTGAGGCCTTCAGTTCTTCGTCAGACTGATTGTCTACAGTATTCTGAATCTCTTTCTTGGCGCTCTCTTTCACTGAACTCAGACCCTCATTATTTGTAATTTCATCTTTCAGGTCCTTGATTTCGCTTTTAGCATCACTGACAATAGTCTCTACTTCTTCTGCAGATGCTGCGGTATCAATTTTTTTAAACACCTCGTCTTTAATCTGACCTTTCTTGTCTGTTACTTCTTCATTGTCACTTGTAATCTCATCAAGCGCTTTCTGGATTTCTGACTTTGCATCTTCTTTTACTTTTGTGAGGTCTGCATCTGGGGTTCCGTTCGTAGCTTTTACGTAAGCGGCATAAGCCTCCGCTTTTGTTTCTCCAGAAATTGTTTCACCGGCGCGTCCGGTAAGATATGCTGTAAACTCATCCACGTCGCTCGTGATAGCCTTATGGATATCTGAAATCTTATCTTCTCCATCAGAAATATCACTTGGTGTGCCGAGTAATATGATTTCGTCAATTGTTTCCGTTGTATCGCTGTCTGGAGCAATTCCCTTAAGGTCTTTATACAGAGCAAACATTGAATCCATGTCACCTTCAATCGCAGCTTTCACATGGGCAAAAGCGCTGTCTGCGGAATTTGTTACGGAATCAATCTCTTTCGCTGTTGTGCATGTATCGAGTTTGAAGATTAATGAACCGTATACATTCTGCAGTACGGTTGTTTTATCCTTGATTCCATCCATAGCAGCATTGATTTTCTTTTTCGCCTCGCTCTTCAGCGCATCAATAGATGAATCATCCTGCGCAGCGATTTTTTCGATGCTTTCAATTCCTTCATCCATTGCCTGCTTAGCGTCTTCAACCGTTTCGGATTTCTTGATTTTTGCGACTGCGTCTTTTAATACATCGTTTGCCATGTTTTTTTGCGCATCTGTGACGAATTCCATGGACTCAAATTTACTATACATTTCCCCAACATATCCGTTTTTAGTTATATAGAGCTGCTGGTCATTAAGGATTGATGTGGCTGTTTCTGTCAATTTGTCCAACACTGCCTGCATTTCTTCCTCATTTTTCTTCTTGTTGATTTCCGCTTTTGCTGCTTTTACGGCTTCATCCCATTTGCTTTTGAAATCTTTTTCGGTAAACTTACCTTTTTCAATCTCGCCGGCTTTTTCACACATCTGCTTTCTCAGTTCCTTAAGGACCGGGTCTTCAGATACTGCACACTGTTTATTTACAATCTTAGTGGTACCATCAACTCCTTTGATGATATAAGAAATCGTATACACTCCGATTGTGTTTTTGTCTACTTTTGAAGTGTCAAGTGATACAGACACGACTTTTGTATCATCATAGGAAACGCGTGGACTCGGAAGGTCATCTCCAAGCTGGATTTCAATATCGTCAAGCCCTTCCACATATTCATCAAGGCTTCTCTTCTCTTCTTCTGTAGAATCTGAATCTGTTGTTACGTCTCCTGGGGTATCCGGGTTTGTTGTATCAGACGGCGTTTCTTCTGTAGTTGAGTCATCTGCTCCGTTCTGGTCTTCGTCTTTAGTAACTGAATCTGTGTCGTTTGGTGAGTCTGTAGCACCTGTCTCATCTGGATTTTCCGGTTGTTCGGATACCGCTTTAAAAAGAGTAGCCGGAATTGCTGTTGTTCCGCCTGCACTGATGTATACCGTATCAGCCTCAGCAATTGTTCCGCATACAGCAAAATCTTCATCTTTACTGCTATCTGCAATCAGTGCACGCCTGATATCCCGTCCTGGCATAAAAGCATCCTCTCCATAAACACTTTCAAATGTCAGAGCAACCTGGTATTTTGATGCAGCAATCGCTTCTGCACTTTCATCTTTGGTAAGTTCGGCTACCTTATCTACCATATCCATTTCGCAATTGTAAATAGAATCTGTATCTATCTCGCTTCCATTGATGTACTCATTTAATGAATCCGCATATCTTCCAAATACATCATCAGAAAAAACAATGTTGCTCAGTTTAGGCCCGAAATCGGCTGGTGTATCTGCGACTTTTGCACTCTCGTCTGTTGCATAATCAATCATTTTCTGGACAGCTGTATCAGTATCCTGTTTATCCTGGCTCTCCTCATCGCTCTGCTCTGCCTCAGACGCTCCTCCTTCTGTTTCTGGGACCTCAGCTGCGGTCTCCTCTACTGCGGTAGACTCGGAACCGTCTTCCGCTGCCATAACTACTGTGCCTGGCACAGCCATTGTTGCTGACATGCCTAAAAGCATGGCTGAAATAACTTTATTTTTCATTTCTTTTATCTCCTATTTTTTTTGCTTTCGCATATTTTTTTGCTGGTTCTTTTAGAACTATCTGCAGGTATCATTTGTCTGCGGCTAAAGCCTACTGTGCTCAGCCTAACGGCTTCACTTGTCAGCCTTTACGAGGCTTTGGTGCACGCGCGGTATCATCAATTGATAACTCGCCAGCAAAGCCGGACCCGTTACCTGACTTCGAACGGGGATTTCGACCCGCGCGCGAAGTTAAAACTGGGACATTTTACCCGCGGACGACTTTTGGTCGGCCGCGGCTTCCCCGTTCTACGTTGATAGCAAAGGGGTTTGCTCCGAGTTATCGGTCGGCCGTATATGCCATGCCTGCATGTTCTCTATATTCAATATGCAAAATAAAATTTTTTTTGTAACACTTTTTCTTGACAATTTATTTTTGTCAAAAAAAAGATGACCGGACATTATATCCAGTCATCTTTTTGCACTCATTCCGGTTCTACTCTTACGCCCTGTACTACAAATCTTGTTGAAGAATCGCCTGTACATGTTGAAAGTGTAACAATCTTATCAGTTTGTTTAAATTGATAATCTCCTGTATTTATCAGCGATTTTGCCTTCATACTTTCACCATATTCAATAGTCTCTTTTCCCGGGCCCTTAATCAAAGTGTACGTATCGCCATCCACATTTGCCACATACATCGCAAAAATCTTATATTTATATGCTTCTTTTGGCGTGATTACCCAGAAGTATGGACTTTTATCAATGGTCTCCTGCAGCTTATATTGTTTTAATGTTCCGAACATAGAACCATTCTTCATATTGTGCCCATAAACTATGGTATTCTGGTCGGAAAAATCTTTTGTGTTCTTGCAGTCAACAAAAATAGAACCTGCGAAAATAGATTCTTTTTTGTATGTGTGATGTAAATAAAAATCATTATCACTTCCCTGGACAATCGGGTAATTAATGTTTGGTAAAGCCTCCATATAAAGCCAACCTGCTACATCTTGATTAATGCTCTTCAACTCATCAAAATTAATTTCCAACGGTGACGTCCAATGTTTGGTCTCATGTCCTTTTGCGTCTTTCAGTTTTTTTATTTCCTCCGCGTCCGCATCTCTTTCTTTGACAACCGTGTCTGCAATTTCGTTGTACTCATCGACACCCGCTTTGTATTCCATCATGATAGAATATAATTTATAACCAGAGACAGCGGCGACCGTAATCGCAACGACAAAAATCACAATCAAGACAACGTCGCTGGCTGTCATCTTCTTTTTTTTCTTTTTTCTGCTTTCTTTCGCTCCTATCTTTTCCATTCAGGCAGCGTCCTCCTCTCGTCTGTTTTCAGAAAAAAGCAGGCTGAATATATCAGCCCGCGCTGCTTATCTTCCGATAAGACTATTCAGATAATTATATAGTTCAGTGCTTGTTGCCTCGTCATAATCTTGTCCGTCTGTTGTACTAAATCCAGAACTTACAAGATGATTGTAAGCATCAATAAACGGAATGCTCAGGTTCTGATACATGTAGGTATTAAATGTTGAAATCTTCTGGTTTGAAGTGGTGCTTTCAGCAGATACCGGTCCCACTGCTACAAAATAAACAGAGGCTCCCTTGTCCTGCCACTCTTTCGCTTTTGTATTGATGGAAGATGCGTAAGCCTGGTAGTTATCAAGGTCGTTAATGCCCATACTGATAAATATTTTTGTTCCATTTCCAATCTTTGTATCTACATCCGGGTATGCCGTATCTGTCATCCATGAAAAATCACCAGATGCAGAGCACTCCCATAAATCAGACTGCCCGCTAGCGTAGTTTGCCATTGTTCGGAATCTCTCATCACCAAGGAAAATTACCCCTGCCGGCTCTTGTGACTGTGAGTCTGAGTCCGCAACAGTAGTATCACCGGTGTTCTCGGCTTCCGTGCTGTCTGTTTCATTATTTGCATCAACAACATCCGTGTCCTCTTCTGTATTTGGTGTGTCTGTTGGCATTGGAGTAGCAGTTGGTAATGGCTTTGGCGTTGAAGTCGGCATGGCATCGTTTTCATCTGTACTGCCATCTTCATCTTCGTCAGTGGAATCACTGTCTGCATCAGCACTGTCTGCACCGTCGTCGGTCTCCGTACTGTCTCCACCGAAATCTTCTTCGTAGTCGCTGTCTTCACTTGCGCTGTCAGCCTCAGGCGTCGGCGTCTCTGTTACTTCGGCTGCTTGCTGCTCCTGATGCGTTCCTTCACTATTTCCTTTTAATTTCTGGTATGTACATACGCCTGCCGCTGCTACGGCCGCTGCGACAATGATTGCAATGATAATGATTTTCTTCTTTCCGCCGTTTTCTTCTTCATCGTCATCGTCGTCATAATCATAGTCGTCTTCTTCCTCTTCCTCGTCATGGATTATTCCTTGTTTCTCCTTTTTGGTATTTGCTCTTTCAGTGTCCGCTGCTTTGTTGGGCGTCGTCTTTCTTTCAAGTTTGTTATTAACCCGGGCCTCTGCTTCCTCCTCTCCTTCCGGTACTTCCGGTTCTTCCGGTTCTTCCGATTCTTCATCAAGGTCGTCATCAGTTCCGCCTATCATAAAGTTCTCGTCTTCATCATCTTCTTCGAGATTGTAATTCTTATCTTCTTCTCTCATTATTTATTTTTTCCTCCTGTTCTTTCTCTGATATCGTTTCGATGTATGCAAAACGGCCAGCGCAACAGAAAACTGTCGCGTTGGCCGGAAGGAGTCCTGCATATCGACATCTTTTATTTTAGCATGCCCGTCTAAACCGGACCCTGCCCATCAGAGAGTCGTTACAGGGTTGTTATTTTGTTACTTTACCACCTTGAACCCCTTCCAATACCTGAAAGAAGCCTTGGCTACTATTTGGTCAGCGGATACATATGGATTATCCCAATACCGTGAATCTGCGGATTCATTCCTGTTGTCTCCCAACATGAAATAGCATCCCTCAGGGACATTGAATTCCATATCGGGTTCTGCCTCCATTTTTTCACGGATAAACGAATCATCGAGTGGAGTGGAACTGTCATTGATGTAGACCTTTCCTTTTTTGATTGTTACTTTTTCCCCCGGTAGACCGATGATTCTTTTAATATAAATCATGCTTGGGTCATCCGGGAAATGAAACATAACAATATCAAATCTTTCCGGGTCGTGTCCAAACTTATAGGCGAGACGGTTGCCGATTACCCTATCGCCAGTCATCAGTGTGTTTTCCATTGATTCGGATGGAATATAAGCATTCATAAGTACCTGTGTATATAATACGACCATTGCAACCATTGTCATAACGGCTATCGTCAGGTATACAACTATAGTATGCCGAATATTTTTTAAATCGTTCGTTTTTTCTTCTTCTTTTTTAACTTTATCTTCTTCCATGAAATTTTCCTCGTCTTTCTATTCTGTTCCTTGTGTAGTCTGTCCCGTGATATTGGAATCATCGTAGACTATAATCGGCCAGTTGTCCTGAAATGTGGTGAATATTGTATTCATAGATGTTTCATCAACAGCAATGCATCCCTGTTTTACACCATTCGATGTTGCCGTTGCTGAAATATCTTCGTTTCCGGAGAAACCAGGCATCGCCGCAGCATCATCAAACTGATAAACAGCACCATCTCCGAAATACATGATATTTTTTGTACCGTCTTCTGCTGCTGCCTCTCTCAGCTTTAATCTATAGAATCCGGATGAGATGTCTGTGCCAAACCTTGCCTGACATTGAGCCACTGGATTTCCATCCACGTATAAGACCACACTTCCATGTGACTTATCGATTTCCAGATAAGAATGACCGATGTCGTCTGAATTCCTGCTGACTGTACTCTGGCTGTATGTTGGATTCACAACATCAATTGTTTTATCTGTAATCATCTGTTTTAAATCCTGTGCCGTCTTCTTTATATCTATCTGCCACCCATAATCGCCTCCGGAAATGCTGGAAGTCCGATTATCATAGGTGACAAAGCTTCTTTCATTTCCAATTGTATCATATTTTTCTGCCAATGATTTCACATACTCTTCAATCTTTTTCTGGCTCAGTTTAAAATCTTTACTGAGCATATTTTTTCTTATCGTCTCAACATCCACAGTTTCTTTTCTATCCCCAAAGTCATATGTTATGATAACATCTTTGATTGAGTTTAAAAAATCACACTGCTTTTGCAATTCTTTCCCATCTGTTTTTTCTGCCTCTTTGTAGCATCCTTTGTCTTCAAGGTTTACGCTCTTGTGCCATTGCCTTATGGACGTTTCTATCACCTGTTTTGCTTTCTCCCTGTCGAGTTCAGTCCCTACGACCTGCTGCGCTACCTGGTAAAACCCATCTGTGTCAACGATACGTGCACTCTCAGGGCTCACCATATTGTGCATACATTTTAATTTCGCGATTGATTTTTGTATCTTTGCTGAATCTATCGCATAACTTTCCTCATCAAGATTATGTTCCTTTATTTCTGGCATAAACCATAATCTATAATCTTGATTGTTGATGATGTTCACTAGTCCTTCTTTTCCATTGAACGTCATTCCTACATCTTTTGCAGTTAGTTTTTCGACCCCTCCATTCCTCGTATCTATGGCGATTGCGTAACTACTGACTTCTTTTGATAGCAGCGCCTCGGCTTCGTTAACCGTCTTAAACGCACAATGGAAACCGTTGATTGTAGTGCCTATTTTAAAATGTGTCTGAAAATACGCCATTCCCAGAAAATAGGATGTGCCCAGTATAATACATAGCACACATAACATTGTAATGATTATCTTTCTTGTTGTCTTCATTTTTTCTGCTCCTTTGCATATCGTTTTCTTACAGTATGCAAAAAACAGTCTGGTTTATGATGCGTATTTCTTTAAAATCTCATAATATTCATTAATCTTTTCTGCCTCTTCATTGCTGCCGCCGGCATCCGGATGTGCGGTTTTCATAAATTGTCTTCTACGTTCTTTCAGTTCTTTTTCTGTAAAAGGCATCTGAAGTTTATAAAATTCAAGTGCCATCTCATAATCGCTCTTCATATTTGTTCTTCCAGAATAGTTATAAGAATAATCTCTCTGACCGGTTCCGGTATTGCTGTAACCATAACCGGCATTTCCGGAATTATATCCGTAACCGCTATAACCATAATATCGACCACCCTGCTGCTGATTTTGGTATCTTTGGTATCCATTTTCAGCGTTACTATATGCGTTATTGCTATCGCTATTATTGTCATATGTATATGAATAATGGTCTTCTGCATTTGCATCGTTTCCTAATGCATATAAAATCATTCGGCAAATAAATGAAGGGATTATTATCAGAACTGAAAGGACGAGACCAAGAAGAGGATAGATAACCAATACAGAAAACAGTACGATAAAAACGTTCATGCCGTCTTTATTCACAGCAATCCAATGGCCGGTCATAATGATGCACATGACGATAGTTACAATTCGCGCAATATCCGGCGAATGATAGCCGATTACAGTGAGAATCTTTTTTAGGATATTTTTAGCCATCTTCTTTCTCCTTTCTTTCTATTTTCTAGTTATATTATACGTTATTTTTGAGATTGCTGCAAATTTTTGCGAATTCAGTTTTTTAAACAAAATATAACAGCAGGTTTTCGTGAACCGAAACCTGCTGTTGTTTAATATTATTAATTTTGTGCGTAATAGCAGTATTTTTTTTATCCTGCTAACTTGTCGTCTGTAAAATCGTCTCCATTGCCATCGATAGCATCTCCAATACCGAGAGCATTTACAATAAGTGCAATTCCCATAAGTGCAATTCCACAAACTGCAGTCTGCACCGCATCAGCCTTAGAATCAGCGTCAGAACGTTTAGTTGCAAGAATAAATTGAATAATTGCCCAAACAAAAATCGCAGCGCCAACATACTTAAACATTGAACACATTAAACTGATAAGGTTATTCATAGTGGCGGAAGCGCTGACTGCTGCAAATGCCGGCATGATAAACATCATGCTTCCCAGCACCATCATCGCCAGGCACCATGCCACCTTCTTGTAGTCAATCTTTCTTTTTGCTTTATTTCGCATTGGTTTTTCCTCCTGTTAGATTTTTCTGCGCTTTCTCTTGCGCATCTATATTTATTTTGCAAAATCCAGGTGCTTTTAAAAATCGGGCCGGAGGATTACCAATCGGCAAAGCCCTGTTTCTTTTGTCCCGCTTTTTTGCATCTCTTTTGCATTCATATACAATATGAAAAATAAAAAATTTTTTGTAACACTTTTTGACCAACTTTTGAAAATAAATTTTTTCTTATTTTTTCAGCTGAATCTGAGCGAAGGTTTCTCCAATTGGCTCACGGATAACCAAATCTGCATGCATATCACGCGGTGACGGGGTTTTGTTAATCACCACCAGATGATTACCGTAAAAATAGTCAATCAAACTGGCGGCAGGCCAAACAGAAAGCGATGTTCCTCCAATGATGAGTACCTGCGCTTCACGGAGTGCCCTTGCGGCCTTGGCCATAATACCGTCATTGAGATTTTCTCCATATAGTACTACATCAGGCTTGACAATTCCACCGCATTTACAATGCGGTACTCCATCAGAATCCTTAATGTAATCAAGGCCGTATGTCTTTCCGCATTTCGTACAATGATTGCGGTATACGCTTCCATGCAGCTCCAGTACATTTTTGCTTCCGGCCATCTGATGCAGATTGTCAATGTTCTGCGTAATAATAGCCTTAACTTTTCCAGCTTCTTCCAACTCAGCCAATTTTAAATGTGCAGCATTTGGCTTTACTGCATCGCATAACATTTTATCACGGTAAAATTTAAAAAATTCTTCCGGGAATTTTTTAAAAAACTGCTTGCTTAAGATTGTCTCTGGCGGATACTCGTATTTCATATTATACAGCCCGTTCTGGCTTCTGAAATCCGGGATGCCGCTTTCTGTTGAGACCCCTGCGCCTCCAAAAAATACAATGTTGTCGTGGTTATCGATTAGTTCCTGCAACTTCTCTATTTCTTTCGTCATTTCTTTTCCTCCTTCTTTTTTTTATATTTACAATATGCAAAATTTCTTTCCTGAAATACGCACAATTTTCTCTGTATGCAAAATAAGAGGCAGCCGCTATTCTTCGGCTGCCTCTTCACTCTTTTCTTTTTTCTGTTCTTCCTTCTTGCTTAAAAGACTGTATATATTTTTATTTCTATCCAGTGCTATCAGGATAAATGCTGTATCTGTGTCGTTTTTGTACATCTTTGCCATTTTTCTATTGAGTGTAAATTCCTGATAATACACATTTTCCTGTTCATCCTGAATCTTTACAGTTAGTTTGCCAAAATTTGTTCCATAGCCCGGCATCACATGATGCACTTTAACATCTCTTATCGTGTACTTTCTTTCTTTGACTATCTTGTCAAGCTTTTTATCCACAACAGCAAAGCGGTATGTATTTACAATAACAATCATGGCAAACACAGCAAGAGTGATAAAGAAATAAATGGTTATTTCTGATTTCGATTTTACATGGATATAAATATATACGATAATAAATGCAATCCCAATTATTGACCATAGAACAGATGCCAAAAGCTCTCTGCTTATTTTTTTATGCATTATATCTTCTATATATTCATGGTCTTCGTCCTCTGGGGGATGAAGACCAGCCATTTTGCTGATTGGCAGTTCACCCCTGCCGGTCATTCTGTTAAAAAAATTATCTTTCTGCAATTTTTCTGATTTCCTCCCCTGTGAGTGTTTCCTTTTTCATAAGTTCTTCTGCAATATCCCGCAGCCTGTCAATGTTTTCTTTCATTAGTATCAGAGACTGCTCCTGAAGTGCCTTCGCGAGTTTGACCGCCTCTTTTGTAATGACTTCCGGCTTTACATCGAGATTATCCAGATTCAGCAGTCCGAACTCATCATTCATGCCATATTCTACAATCATTTTCTTGATGATGTCTGTAGCCTTTTCAATATCATTTGATGCCCCGGTTGTAACTCCTTCCTCTTCGCCGTTGCTCTCTGCCAGCAGTGCTTCAGCATTTCTTCCTGCATACAGCATGATTACCTGCTCTTTTAATTCTTTGACTGTGAATAATCCAAGTTTCTTTGGAGTGATAAAGGTTGCGCCTCCAGCACCAGATGTTGACGGGATGATGGATGCCTTTGTTAGGTCCTGACCAAGCAGAAGCCCTGCCAGCGCATGTCCTGCTTCGTGCCATGCTACGACTTCAACATTATTTCTTTCACCGTTCCTTCTTAAATGCCCTTCCATTAACTGCTTCATCCATGCTTCATCAAGGATTTTTCTGTCGATGATTCCGTTATTATCTCTTGCTGCAATAATAGCCGCTTCGTTTAATACAGTCTTGATTGTCGCCGGGCTGCTTCCCATGGTCTCTTTTGCAAATGTATCAAAATCAACGTCCTCGGCAAATTTCTTGTTATTCGTATAAAGGTCAATAATAGCCCTTCTTTCTTTTGCGCTTTCCGGAAGGCTGACTGCAAAATGGTTATCAAATCTTCCTGGCCTTGTCAGCGCCGGGTCCAGGTCTTCCAGCCTGTTTGTTGCTGCAATCACCACAACACCATTGCTTCCGTCAAATCCGTCCATCTCTGAAAGCAGCGTGTTCAGCGTCTGTCTGTCATAATTATTCTGTTTGGAGTGCCTGCGGCCGCCCATGGAGTCAATCTCATCAATAAAGATGATGCATGGTGCATTGTTCTTTGCGTCGTCAAAAAGTTTCCTCATTTTGCTCGCTCCAACACCGACATACTTCTCATCAAAGTCTGAACCAGACGTTGCAATAAACTTTACTCCGGCTTCTCCTGCTACAGCCTTTGCCAGAAGTGTTTTTCCTGTTCCTGGAGGGCCGTAAAGCAGCACACCTTTCGGTATATCTGCGCCTGCTTCTTTATATTTATCCGGATTTTTCAGGAAGTCAACGACCGTCATGAGGTCTTCTTTTACCTCATCCAGGCCGGCAACGTCTTTGAATTTAACATTACTTTTTTGTTCTTTCTTTCTGGTTGATTTTATGGAACCAATACCCATTATCTTTGTCATTGCATAGAATAAAGCGGCATACATAAGTAACTGAACTGCCATCATAATCGGCGTTTCATACTTCTTGAGCATTTCTGATTCTTTAACTTCTACGCCCTGCTCCAGCATATCTACTTTAAAATCATCGTATTTTGGATTTGACGTTGTATATTCTTTATCTTTTTTGTCATAGGCAGTGATGGCCTCGTCATCTTCATTCCACTTGATTTCCTTAATCTGCCCCGCATCCACCATATCCAGGAATTTTTCATATTTTATTTCTTTTGGCTTTCCTGGCCTTCCAGGACCCGAACCGACATAAAGCCCAGCTCCAGCGGTAACTATCAGAACGGCCAGTATGATATATGAAATAATTTTTACTATCTTATCTTTTCCGGGGCCCTTTCCTACTGTTCCATCGTTCCTGCCGTTATCTCTGTCTGTTACGTTTGACTTCACCGTATCTTTTTTTACGTTGTCTTTTTTTCTCATTTTTCTATTGTTTCCTTTCTGCTATATTTTTTTTCTAACTGTAATATGCAGAATCTTTTGATTTCCGTTCGTTTTTTGCGAACAAAAAACCTGGAGATGATTCTCCAGGTTAGTCTTTGCACATAGCGAGAATTCTTAAGGCTTCAGCAAATATGGCAAAAAAGCTGCCGCGAAGCGGCAGCTTGCAAGAAAATCAAAATACTTTATGCAAATGTATATGTTTTTGCGGTCTTTTCTCTGCATATCCTTTTTTTCTTTTGATTTTCCTCATTATTTTTCTTCCTTTCTTTTGCTTGCAGGTGTGGGAATCCCTCGACTTTAGTCGCGTGGATGTTTCAAAAGAAAAAATGCCGCCGCAAAATGCGACGACATACCATAGTTCAGTCATAGAATTATTATGCCATTTTTTTATAAACTTCCAGAAGTTGTTTAACTTCTTCAGACTCGCAACACTTTTCTAATGCTGCAATACAATCCAATACTGGCGTGCTGATTCTTACCTGAACCTTTAAAGGGCCACATTTGTTATCTTTTGATTTAACCTCAAATACCGCATAAATCCCATAGAATCCATCCTGATTTTTCACATCAAGGAATTCATCTGAATGTTCTAATTGCATCTGATGTTCACAAGAAATATTCTGTAGCCATTTCAGGAGGGTTGTTGCGTCACTTTTAGAGTCCACAATTACCATAACATTAATTGTATCGTCTGCATTTAATGCCGCATCAATTCCGGTTTTACAATCTGGCCTTTTTATAAATCCATCAGTTGATACAATCGCCACTTTTGAAAAACGTGCTGCCTCGCCAATCGCGGCATCCATACACCACATTGCCCGCTGCATGTATTTATAGTGTTCTCCATAGAATTTTTCTACTGATTTCTCCATATCATTTTCCTTTCTTTGCTGATTCAATAAAAATTTTCATTCTTAATATGCCAATTCTCCATTTTTACAAAAAAAAATACAGCCAAAATTTCTGGCTGTATCAAAAAACTTAAACCTGCTGGCAGATTTCTCCATATCCATAGCATCCGCCCCCTTCTGCGTCCACAGTCCAATGTGGCATATTGTTGTCATCTACCCAAAAATATGCATCATGTGCCGCAGTTATGATTCTGGCAGCATTCGGATTGAATTCGCCATCCACAAAAAATTTGTCTCCTTTTCTTATTTTCTGAATAGCCTCTTCCGGCATTAGGATGTATTTTACCATTTCTTTTTTCTCCTTTCTTTTTTTATATAAATAATATCATATATCTGTAATAATATGAAGGATTTCTATTTTTACAAAAAAAAACAAGCGCCGCCGAAGGCAGCGCCCATTAAGCCTCAATCCCACAACGCGAAGAAATATTTCTTCATTAAATCAAACACCTCATCTTTGCATTTTTCTCTATACGCCATCAGTCGTTTCTCCTCTTCCATATGCAGCCGGCTGATTTCTTCGTACTCCGGCAGTTCACTCATAAAATGCACTCTCCTGGAGCCTGTCTTTTTTGCTTTTTCTTTTTCTTCTTCTGTTTCCAGGCCTTCCCCGAAGAAACCGTATTTATCAAAGAATTCATCAGAGGCTTTTGAATATTCTTTTTCGTATTTATTTTTCTCACTGCATGTCTCTTCGTCAAGTTCCCGCCAGAGAAAAATCATCCGGTCAAGAATTTTGTCCCATTCTTTATGGCAAGCATCGTTCTGCATTATGCCATGCTCGTCAGTATAATTTTCACCGAGCATCGCCGGGCTCCCCATCCGGTTATCTTTCAGATGCTGCAGCATTGCTGGCATCAGTTCTTCCAGATATGTATACATACTCCACACATCAGAGTCAGCAAAGCCTCTTTTTGCTCTTTGCTTTGACCATTTGATGCATCTGAAGAAATGTTTGATTTTTGCTAACATTCGGGATTTTTTCCCAAGCCCGCACATTACGAATCCATTTCCATTCCAGATATTCAGCAGAGAGTCATCTTCGTACATCTTCTTATTGCGGCGCTGCTTGCGCGAAGGCCGTTTGCAGGTGGAGGACTTTGTCTTTAGACTTCTTTTTGGTTTGGTTTTTGTTTTTGTTTTGAGCTTCTTTTTAAGCATTTTGAATCATCTCCTTTTCAGGGTGTATGTATCCTTCGTGTTGCCGTGTATGTCGCATATATTCAGCTTAGCAAAAGAATTTCTTTTCAGCAAAGCTGTGACATCGCTGGACAGAAAACATACTGTTTCGGTGTGTGTGTTACCGTTCTGACGGTATTGAAGTCCAAGATATTTGTTTTCGGCATGCTTAGCAATCCAGTCTGCATCCAGAACAATAGTCTCACACGTGTGGTCTGAGAGAATCTCCTGGCTTGCTGCATTTTTGTCGTCTGACAGAAACCAATCCAGATTCTGTGCATTATTTCGTATATCTTTCTCGTCTTCTGCTACTGCGTGGCAGATTACGAAAAAAGTTGAGTTATCCAAGACTAGTATTTTTTCAGGCATTTTTTGTCTCCTTTGTTTTTTCTATACATAATATGCGGGATTTTTTGGAGAGAAGAAAAATTTGCGAAAAAAGAGCCTGCAGAATTTCTGCAGGCAAAATTGCTTCACGGAGTTATCTTCCGTATTGGAAATCTCCGTTAGAATCCACGAACTCATCCCACCAGTCCTCGCCGTCAAAGACCTCATATCCGGTTGCATGGCAAAGTTCAGAGTTTCCGTCCACATC
Source organism: Blautia sp. MSK20_18 (assembly GCF_020553125.1). Taxonomy (NCBI): domain Bacteria; kingdom Bacillati; phylum Bacillota; class Clostridia; order Lachnospirales; family Lachnospiraceae; genus Blautia; species Blautia sp. MSK20_18. Next base: position 209 of record NZ_JAJCGR010000025.1, on the reverse strand, counting down.
AAAACGCTTATCAAACGGCATTTCCTCAAGGTGGCGGCGTTCTTTCCAAAATTCATGTTCGTTCATATCTTTTTTTCCTTTCTTGAATGGTATTGCTAGATACATGTGAACTACTCGGCAATTAAATTACCGAGCATCTGATGTGCGGAGCCTAGGCCCCGTAGATTCAGGGTGGGTCCATACCACCACTACTGTTTTTTACGCAGCTA
>NZ_JAJCGR010000024.1:0-64975 GCF_020553125.1 Blautia sp. MSK20_18 | reverse complement strand
TAGCTGCGTAAAAAACAGTAGTGGTGGTATGGACACACCCTGAATCTACGGGGCCCAGGCTCCGCACATCAGATGCTCGGTAATTTAATTGCCGAGTAGTTCACCGTTAACACGAAAAAGATTTGTTACTCCTCACTTGAAGTGAGGGAACTCATTTGGAGAGGCTACTATTGATAATGATTACGATATACCCTCACTGCTGTGAGGGAATATTTAATGTCTATACGTTTTTTAATCACCGTAAGCACTATTACACACAAATCTTTTCCGTATTTTTTTATATATTTAATATGCAGAAAAAATTACAAAAAAAATCCAAACCATTTTCTTTTTTTAGATACTTTTCAGCCCCCTATACACCTCATCCAGAAACATCCCAAACACAGTCCTGATTTCCTCACTGTTTTTCACCATCTCTGTCGCAAATACTTTTCTTTCGCTCTTTTCTTTTTCGGTTATACTTGCAGTTCTATTTTTTTCGCTGCCAATTCCATTGAGTACCATGATTTCATCAATCAGAATCTTTTTGATAAGTCTGTAGAACGGAGAAGAAAAATCGCCTTCGCCATTAGAACCGGCATATTTTGATAATTCCTCACTTGCTGCTGCTCTTTCTTTGATTTCTTTGATGTATGGCACCAGGATGTCGCCGTCCAGTTTCAGTCCCATTTTACTGTTTATCTCGTCAATGATATCTGATAACAGCGCTTCTTTATTTACGGTATCCTTTCCGGCACCAAATCCATCAGCGGTTACCTCGTCCCCACCGGATAAAATTTCTTTTTTAGTTTCTTTTTCTTTTTTCTGTGAAAAATCACTCGCTTTTATCGCATTAATTATTTCGTCCAAGTTGTCTGAGTCTACGCTCCTTGAATCTATTACTTTTTTGTATTCTTTTAAGAAGATGTATTTTTTATACAGGTCCTCGTTATCTATTTCTGTCGCTAATGACAGAAAAGAATATGCACGCACAAAACAACGGATACTGCTTTCAATTACTTTTTTGCTGTCTCCCAATTTATCCAGCTTCCTGGAAACTTCATTGAGTGCATAAGCGATATATGCAGCGTCTGCGTTTGTTTTATTATCCTTTAGGATTAGCTGGCATACCTTGTCAACCTCTTCAGAAATAAGGATTCCGGCTGTTGTGATATCCTCATCTGCTTTCTTCAGGTCCTCAGCGGTAATGTCCTCCGAGAGCACTGTCGTTGTGTAAAACGGTTTGAAAGCGCTTCGGATATCTTCGCATGAATTCACAAAATCAATGATGACTGGCTCTTTTTCATATGGCGGGCATGGCCTGTTCAGTCTTGAAAGCGTCTGTACCGCGTTCACTTCCTTCAGCGGTTTCATAATATACATGCCGCAAAGTTTCGGCTGGTCAAATCCGGTCTGGTATTTGTCAGCAACGACCATGATTCCATATTCGTTTGTGTCAAATGCGGCAGCAGTCTTATTTTCAGAAAATCCGTTCATGCCAGTTTCTGTATACTCTACACCATCAATCTTGACCATACCGGAAAAGGCAACCAGTGCTTTTGTCGCTCCGTTTTTTTTCAGCAGTTTTTTATCAATTGCCTTTTTAACTTCAACAGCCTCTTCACGTGATGCGCACAGAACCATGGCTTTTCCGTTACCGTTGAGCTGCCTCATGACCTTTTCAATGAAATTATCAACGATGATTTCAAGCTTCTGGTTGATATTCTCAGGATTCAGGCTTATCGCTTTCGCAATTGCTTTTTTCGCTGCCATTTTATTTAGTGTAGGGTCATTGTCTATGGTTTTATTTAACCGGTAATATGTAGTGTATTCAATATAATGCCCAAACACATCAACAATGTAGCCTTCTTCTACTGCCTGCTTCATGGAATATGTATGGAATGCCTCCTTTTTTCCGTTTTCTTTTGCTGTTCCGAACATCTGGATAGTCTTGGCTTTTGGTGTTGCAGTGAAAGCAAACATGGCAACATTTGGCTGTCTTCCGGTCCTCTGTGTTTCGGCTGCAATAATATCCTGCGCGTCTGCATCGACACTGAGTGCCTTCTTTACTGCTGCCATGTCATTTCCAGATGTTGACGAATGTGCCTCATCGATTACGACTGCAAATCGTTTATCTTTCATCCCCTTAATCTCATCGGCAATATAAGGGAATTTCTGGATTGTTGTGATAATGATTTTTGTGTTGCTGCAGAGTGCATCCTTCAGGTCTGTAGATGTGCACCCTTCGCCCATTGCCGTAACAAATCCGCTGCAATGTTCCATTCCCATGATTGCAGCCTGCAGCTGCCTGTCAATTGTGACACGGTCGGTAATGACAATGACCTTATCAAATGCCGTGAATTTCTTGTCTCCGTCTTCTGCTGTGATATGTAAAGATGCAAGTCTGTATGTCAGCCATGCAATTTCGTTTGTCTTTCCGGAGCCGGCAGAATGCTGGATGAGATAGTCCTCTTTCGTTACGTTCTTTTTTACCGCCTCAATCAGTTTTGTTACGCAGTCAAACTGATGATATCTCGGAAAGATATTTTTCTTTTTTTTCTTGTCAAAGTAAACGAAATTTGATATTAAATCCAGCACATTATCTTTAAGCAAGATATAATCGTACATATAGTGTGCAGGAAAGTCCGTCATACATGGCGGGTTTCCTGCTCCGGCATCAATGCCAGTTCCGCAGCCCTGGTTGAACGGAAGAAAGACAGTATTCCTGCCGTCAATATATGTTGTCATATAGACTTCGTTTTCATCCATGGCAAAATGGACAACAGCGCCCGTTTTTGAATCAAATATCTTTGTGTTTTTGTTCCGGTCCTGCTTGTACTGATTGACAGCATGGCGGTAGGACTGGCCAGACACAGTATATTTCAGTTCAAAAGTAAACAGAGAAAAACCATTCAAAAACAGTACCAGGTCAACACGCTCAGAACTTGAGACCCAGACTTCATCCATAACAGAAAAAATATTGCATTTGTATTTATCCATTATTACAGAGTTCATGTTTGATACCGGTTTTGCATACATTAAGCATACATGCACTCCACTGATATCAATACCATGTTTCAGTACGGATACTTTATTCTTTTTGAGCATCTCGGCATTCGCTGTCTTTACAATTACATCAACCGGGTCAGCATATTTATCTTTCAGCCTTTTCCATGTCTTTTTCTGTGTTGTTTTTACAAACAGTTCAATGTCGGCGCGGTCAACCGCAAAATCACGGTCGTAAGAATGCACCAGCCCGTTTTCTTTTTCGCTTTCTTTTATATATTTATATCCGCCATCTTTTAAGGCGTTGATGATATGGTTTTGGAAATCTTTTTCTTTATTGCCTTTCATACTTGTATCCTCTCTTTTGTTCTATGTTTTCACGATTTTCTTCTTATCTGTAATATGTAGAACAAAAGAAAAACCATATTTTTTTGCGAATCTTTTTTACGGTCCGTGGAAAAATCCAGCATATTTCGGCGCTGCTGAAATACACTCGGGTACTGCCAATACCACGGGGCGCTGCCCCGGTCTTCGCTGTTGCTCCGGTCGTTGCTAAACGCGTGCCGCTGGCACGCAGCAACCCGCCGGGTGCAAGCACGCCCGGACCCGGCTTGTAAAACTGCGTTTTGCTTATCACTTCGCGGGCTGTTTGTGCCCATGGATGTTCGAAGCATTTCGGAGATTGCCGGCAGCATATATCTTTTATTCCAGCTTGACCGGTCATGATACTCCCGGCCGTCGGTCACCTTTTCGTACCTGGCCTTACAACCCTCCATCAGCCAGTACACAACAACAGCCGGCAGGTTTCACCTGCCGGCTGCCAATACTCTCCCTTCTTCACTGTTCTCTTTTTTTCTTTTTTCTTTTCTTTCTTCTCCTTTCCTCTTTCTCTCTCTTTCTCACACCCTCTTCTTCCCTGTCACATAATCAAAAATCAAACTTTTTTTATACTCTTTCAGCCACTCCAGCTGCTGTCTTCTTTTCTGCACTCTGTTGTCTATATTTTTGCATTTTTCATCAAGGTAATCGGCAATCTGCTGCTGCTCGGCGAGCGGTGGAACGAGAACAGAAATTTTCATCAACTCAGCATTGTTAATACTGCTTCTGACACCACAACTTCCAAGCGCATTAAATACATCAAGATAACTCATCATTAAGAAAAACATTTCTGCATATTCTGGCAACATTTTATTATTGTCAGCGTGTAATATTGTATATGCCGGAGAAATCAGTCCAGTGTCGTGAGATAGAGCAACGCGGCGGCTTTTTGAAGGATTCTGCAGGTCAATTAATCTGAATACCAGGTCTCCTTTTCTTAAAAGCTGATAAGACATAAAGTCTTTTGGCTGTAATCCTTCCGCAGTCCATTTTTCGCGATGTTTTACGCCATTCATAGTTAATGAAAGTCTTTCGTATTTTTCGCTTTCTTTACCAGGAATCTTCTTAAAGGTTGAGAAATTATATTTTACTTTGCTGACGCTCCACTCCTCCGGAACTTCCCCAATCCACTCAACCCCCGAATTTTTCATCGCTCTCTCTGGCTTGCCTTTTTTACAAATTCCTTTTGTCACTGTTTTTGTTATTAGTGCTTTCTTATATTTTTCCAAATCCTCAATCTGCCGGCTGACGGCATCAATCGTGCGGTCAAGAATGTCGCATTTTGTATCCAGGAAATCAGCGATTCGCTGCTGCTCGGGGAGTGGAGGAAGAGCGATTTTTATTTCCCTAAGTGCTTTTGTATTAATAATTGGAACAACTGTTTTTAATGATTCAGATGTAATTTTTTGCATAGCAGCTTTAAGTGCACATAAGATAAATCTTGCATCATAACTGCGATATGTCATTAAAGCTGTGATTTGCTGATTTGAATACGCTTCTTTGTCTATTAATGCAATTTTTCCAACAGAGGCGATACAAACCAAAAGAATTGAATTCTTTGGGTATAATTTGTATTTACAATTTTTTATTGTATTATCAGAAATGTATTTTTCTACATTGTTTACATATAATGAATCTGTGATATCTGATGGAGTTACCCAAGGAGTTCCATTATTATCGCTTGAAATACCTTTGTTTCTTGGAGGAGTGCCGCCTGTTTTAAAAGCGCTTAAATTTTTTAATCTATTAACACTCCACTCCTTTGGAATCGCCCCAATCCATTCAACTCCCGAATCTTTGTACTCCGCCATATTGCCGGCAATCTCTTTTTTCTCTTCTTTTGCCCCTCTCAGCAGTCTCTCAACCTTCGCCGCTCTCCCGTTCTCTCCTGGCAGCCACTGCTTTCCGCTGTTGTTTACAAAAACATTTCCACGCATCCGCTCCGGCTGAAATCTGTTCTGTTTCCGATTTGTGTAATTCTGATTTTTTTTCGACATATTTTTATCTCCTTTTTTGTTTTGTGAAATTAATATGCCGAAAAAACACCCTCGCCGATTATTTTTGCGGATTCTTTATCATCCTTGTGGGTTTCTCACCCGGTCTCCGCTCCGGTCCGGACGTCGTGCGACACAGCCAGGCTTGCAACCTGGACTGTATGCAAAAAAAATAAGATGTCGCAAAATTTGCGACACCTCGTTCTTCGCATTTAATAAAAATACTTCCTCGGAAATTCCGGATATATCATATTGTCAAGGGCATCATGTACTGGCAAAATATATCCTGTTCCATATATTGACGAAAGCCGTTTAATTTCCTGAATTACCGGAAAATTCGGGTCATCTTTATCTGCTGACAATCCCCCAAGCTGAGAAAATACCTTACCCCAAATTTCATAAGCAGCCATTACTGTCAATGTGGTAAATTTTCCAGGCTGGAGATTTTTCAAAATAGTAAACCTTTCTTTCACTTCATCTGGATTTTTCACATACATCCCGCAATAGCAATGCTCGTTATTAAATATACAAACTTCGCAAACAAGGTTTAGGATTTGCTCGTTAATCAGCTCTTCTTTTGTTGGAACATAATCTCTCTGCTGTCCGTTTTGGTCAGACATTGAAACCGCCTGCTGCTGCTTTTGCTTTTTCTTTTTTCTCTGGCTCATCATTCAACCTCTTTTCTGTTTTCCTGCCGACTTCGGCGGCAAACAACAACACAGCGAAACGCAGTTTCGCCCGCAGTTCAGGCTGCAAGCCTGGCGGTGGTGGAGGGGCAACGCCCCATCCATCTCCATTATCCCTGCTTCTTTTTACTCAAACAGTTCATTTAGGTCTTTTCCAATTTCTCCCTGACTTTCCATAATCTTCGCCTGCAGCGTCTCCATCGTCTCCGGCCTCTGATATTTGAAGAAATATCTGGTAAACGGAATCTCCGCCCCGGTCTTCACAGTGCCCTTCTTCGCATTCTCCTCAAAGAACCAAACCGCATCCGGAATATGCGGCAGCACCTCCCGCGCCATGTACTCTTCAATCGTGTCAGTGCCTTTTACAATCTCCGTGTCTTTTGTCTCCGGGTCATACTCAATATTGCCTTTTTTGTCTGTCTGTACTAAGGCATTTTCGTCCCTCTGAGACAGCCCGCTGGCAAGTTTCAGGAGTCCTTTGGCATCAAGACACGCTTTTCCGTTCACCTTCGGCAGCAGGTTTTTCAGTACCGGCATGAACCCGTCCCGGCAGTTCCATACAGTATCAGATACCGCCCCAGTAAGATTTTTCATCAGGTCATCATAAACCGCTTTTCCGGCCTCATATTTTTCCAATACTTTTTCTTCTTTTTTTGTTAATTTCTTTCCGTTCTCAATCTTCTCATTCAGCTCCGATACTTTGCTTTCATCATACAGGGAAGTAAAGCAGCCTGCAGCTTTCGCCGCATCAATGCGGTCTTCTGTAATCATATAATTTCGTTTCATCGGCTGCATGATAGTATACTCACGATAAATGAACTCAGCATTGTCAAAAATCTTGCAGAACTCGTTTTCTTCAAAATTGCTGTACAGTTCCACAATCTTTTCCCTGTCTTCTTTTGTGATTTCGTTCTTCTTCATACCCAGTGGTTTACGCAGGGGATGGCAGATGCTGGAAGCGTCAATCAACTGGATTTTTCCTTTTCTCTTCTCACTCTTGTTCATAGAGAAGATGTTGATATATGTACCGATTCCTGTGTTATAGAAAGAATCCGGAGCAAGAGCGATAATGGCTTCAATACGGTCTTTTTCCAGAAGCCACTTACGAATCTGAGATTCGCCGGAAGTAGTGCTGCCGGTAAACAGCGGTGAGCCATTCGTGATAATGGCGGCTTTTCCGTCTTCCGGTCTCAGTTTGTCAAGCGCGGCCTGAATGAAAAGCAACTGCATATCTCCTTTTCCCGGCAGCCCTGCTTCAAATCGTTTTCCTTCTTCAAACTGTCTATTTACCGCATCTTCTGTCCCTTCCGGCGCATCCTTGCCGCCCCAGGCTTCGCCAAATGGCGGATTTTCAACAACGAAACGCATTTTTTCCGTGTCAAAGCAGTCTGCTTTCATGGAATCCTGCTTTCGGATGTTGTCCGATTCCTGCCCACGAATTAGCATCTCCGCCTTACAGATGGCATATGATTCCGGATTGATTTCCTGTCCAAACAGATTCACGTCTGCTTCAGGGTTCATATGCAGGATGAAATTCTGGCAAGTGGAAAGCATGCCGCCAGTTCCGCAAGCCTGGTCTAAGATTTTAACCACTCTTGCCCCGGTCATAATATCCTCGCTGCCTTCAGCCAGCAGCAGACTAATCATTGTTTTTACAATATCCCTTCCGGTATAGTGGTCGCCGGCTTCGGCATTCTCGGAAAATCTCCTGATAAGGTCCTCAAAAATATATCCCATTTTTACGCTGTCCACTTTCTCCGGGTCCAAATTCAGTTCAGAAAAGTCTTTAATTACTGAGAACAGACGGTCACTGTCGTACATCTTTTTAATCTGTTTTTCAAATTCCAGGTTAGCCAGAATCTCTTTAACATCGCTGGAAAAACCATCAATATAGCACTTGAAGTTTTCAACCAGGTTGTCCGGGTCATCCAGCAACGCACCGAGAGTAAATTTACTCAGATTGAAATAATGGCATCCGGCTTCGCTGAACAGTACATCTTCCGGACAATCCTCACCCATAATCGCTTTGACCTGTTCAACATGCTCTTTGGTTTTATCAAGCGCACATTCCAGGCGGCGGATGATTGTCATAGGAATGATAACATCTTTATACTTATCTGGCTGATAAGTGCCGCGCAGTTTGTTTGCGATATTCCAGATAAAATTGACCTCAGCAGTAACGTCTACTGGGTTATCATCATAATCAGTTACGAGTTTAAGTTTAGTATTTTCCATTTTAAAATTCTCCTTTTTTGTTTTTGTTTTTCTGTTATTATTATGCGTGAAAAAAGATAGAATGTATTTTTTTTGCGGATTTTTTTTCTTTCTCGTCGTTCCAGCATATTGATTTCGTAAAAACAACAAAGAAAGGAATGAAAAAAATGATTTATACAAAAAGACAGTTTCAAGAAGGAGTAACGTTTTACACAGACGGCTTTATCGGATACGTTTACGACATTGATATTGACCAGGATGTTACAGAACTGTACCTGTCAGGGGATAAAGCGCAACATTATTCTATTATGAAAGTCAGTGTATCTGGAAATGAGAAAAGATTTCCTCAGATAGAACGCATCTATATCGCAGATAGCGTAATGTCAATCCAGATTCCGAATAAAATGTTTCCAAACGTTAAGGAAATCATTTCTGACAGCAAATCCTTTCAATCAGGCAATCTGTTGATTAGGAAAGCGCTAGGGGTATGTCTGCTCAATACGTTTTGCAAAAAAGCCGACGAACTGATTGATTTGAACGGTGTTGAAACAATTGCCGATAACGCATTTGACGGCTGCGAATCTTCGAATATCATTAATGCGGGCGGTATTAAAGAGGTTTACCAGAATGCTTTTTATGGATATGAAAAAATCTCGGAACTTCCAGTCGTGGATGGGGTACGTATGCTTGGTAACATCGTCATGGACTGCTCGCCCGCGCCCTACACTCCGACTTCGTCGTCTGTTAGCCATAACGGGCTTGATACACGCGAGCGTAGCTTGCTGCATCATGGCCCTATTATTCCAAAACAGGCCAGGCTCTTCAATTATGATATTGATTTCACAGGCAAGCCAGTCACAGTCCAAGACATATCTGTCGTAAAACAAATGAATCGAAAAAAATTACCCCAGAAAATAATCCTGAATAATAATGGCGTAATTGATATGAATGATGTGGATGGTGTGTTGCAGCGAGAGGCTATTTCCGAAATTGAGATTTCACCGGATAATCCATATTTTACATCTCACGACGGAATACTCTACAATTCTGATATGACAGTGTTGGTACGATGTCCAGCGGGTCGGACTGGGAAAATTATTATCCCGGATGGGGTAAAGGTTATCAGTGAATATGCATTCTATAATTGTTCTATCAGTGAAGTAGTAATACCAGATTCCGTTACACCGTTACAGATGTTGAACAACGTGCGTTCCGCTGTTGCCATAATCTAGAGAAAATCACATTCAGCAAAAACATGTCATGCATTAAAGCATACACATTTTCCGAATGTACTAGCCTTCATGATATCAACATTCCTGGGCACATCAAGGTTATAGGTGAAAGTGCATTTAGCGGGATTAAGGACCCTCATCTTGATTTGTCAGAAGGCGTTGAAGAAATCGAAACAGAGGCATTCCTCTTTACTCCAGGCAACGACTTAACAGTCGCTCTCCCATCAACCATCAAAAAACTTGGCTGTCGATGTTTTGGAAACCTGAAAAATCTGGCCATAGATACAGAAACTGACATGCTGCCAAATGGATTCTTTAGTTCAATAAGCTGTGTTGGGCATGTAAATATGAATGATATAAAAGAATCGCACAGGATTGTGTCTTATCTGACCGTGAACGGAAAATCATATTTGATTCCATACATCGATGTTCAGTTAGACAAGCTTGACAGATATTTTCGTTTCCTCCCGTTTAACCCAGATGTTATATGGAGACAGTACGAAAAAATTAATACAAACGAAAGGCTGTTTAGATTTTTGATTCTATTGTATCCTACGGTTGAAAATGCAGAAATTAAAAAAGACATAGAAAAGATATTTAAACGCTTACAGCGCGCATCTGTAAACGGTCTTTACAAAAAAGGCGAATTTAAACTGTTGGTAAGGTATTTATCATACAATTTATCAACAAAGAAAATGCTTGAAAACCTCGTTGCTGCATCAGAACGGGACAGCAAGCCTGAGATTAAGGCATACGCCCTGATTGCACTTCAGGCGTATGAAACGAAAACTGAAAAAACGTATAAATTATAAAACTAAGCGCCTGGCCTTCGGCCGGACGCTTTTTCTTTTTTAGCCTTTTTCTTTGTTTTATTTTCCGGTTTATTTTTCAATATCAGATTTTGATATGTATCCCAATCATCATTGGCGCAACCAAAATCACACTCTGCACAAGCAAAGCGAAAGTCAGCACCCATGCGTTACCGTTTTCTTTTTCTTCTTCTTTTTGCATTTTCTGAAAGCAATTTTCTTCGCAAAAATAGAGGTTAACCATCATCATCAGGCCAACTAATGCCATCAGTACAAATCTTGCCTGAGGCGGTATCCTACCCATCCCGTTTCCGAATGCGAAATACACCAGCCACGGCTGAAGCAAAACATATATGGTATCAGAAACCAATATCTTTTTTCTCATTATTTTTTTTCTCCTTATTTGCAGTTTTTTTTGTATACTTAGTATGCAGGGTTTTGCAAAAAAAAAGAGCCGAAAAAATTCGGCTCATGTTTCAAATATCAAATGTTTCTTTATCACTTTTTGCTTTACCAATCGCATCCAAAAGATACGCTTTTACCTGGATATCTTCATCTACACCACACATTTCGTAAGCATTTTTCAGTGTTTCCTGCTTTATCTCGCATACATCCAGCAGATTTTTCAGTGCTTCGGCATCATTTTCAGATACACACCATGAAATCGCAGCAGGGCCGATGGTGTCCAGATACTTTTTTAATACTTTTCCGCTTTTGCTTTCTCTTCTTTCCTGGTTCATGTTTTTGTATGTAGTTACAGCAACTATTTTTGACATATCTGTATCATTTACATATTTATATAAGGAATCCAGAAAATTCCAGATTGCCTTTTTTCGTCTTTGCTTGCCATGTACCAGAAATGAGATTTTATCAAACCGTTTTGTAATTTCGACCTTATCTTTTTCTGTTAATCCAAGAGGAATACAGAATATCTGTCCGCAGTATTCCAATGCAAGAATATTTCCGGATGCCGATGGCCGTTTAATTTCTTTGCCAAATGAATCCAAGGAAAACAGACAGGAACTCTTATACATACAGGAATGCTGCCCTGCATATAGTATAAAAATACGAAAAATAGACCTTAACGCCTTTCTATCATCTGTAATCGCAAATACCGGCATCTGTAAATTGCTTGTACATTTTTGTCCATTTTTATCCATCGACGGGCGTGGAAATGCAGCCAGGCTTGCCGCCAGGGAAGGGGTGCTGAAGGCAACCCGACCCTGAACAATCAGTTGTTTGTCTGTCTTGAGGTAATTGGACGAATGCGTAGGGGTCTGAAACCCCGCCCGTTCAGCATCGCAGACTTTTGTCTGCTTCGCACGCACGTCGTGCTGGTATACGCGAGCGCAGTTCGCGGTATCATAAGACATTACAAATCTCCTTTCTTTATTTTTATTTCTTGAAATTGAGTATTAAGCGCCCGGCCTTCGGCCGGACGCTCTTTCTTTTTTCTCTTCTTTTCTTTTTTTTGTTACATCCTTGCAGCCAGGACAAATGGCAATACCAAAACAACGACTTCAATTATTGTAATCTGAAACGTTTTTGCTGTTTTTTGTTCCTGCTTTTTTATCTTAAAAAAGATATATAAAAACATTCCAACCGCCAGTATCGCTGCCACCGCATAGACCACAAATTTGTATTTACCAAGACTGCCACTGGACAGCATGGAAAACGCCAGCACAAATTCAATGACTACATACATGACATTCAGAATCCATGTTGATATCGGTATACCGAGTTCCGGCGCAAATTTATTTCCTTTTTTCTTTTTGTCTTTTTTTGTCAATCTCAATCACCATCCCAAACAATATTTTTCTCAGTCAGATTATCCGTTGCCATAACCATCATCTGTTTCAGTGCCATGATTGCATTTGCTGCCGTTGCCATATAGTAGCTGGAAATATCTCCTTCGTTGACTGAATAAGTCACTTCTTCTTTCCGGTCATAATCGTGGTTTAAGATAGCATCCAAAACGTTTCTTTCTTTAATCTCTTTTCCATTTTTGTAATAAACAGTCTTTGTTCTTTCAGTGTCAATCCACTCACCGTTTTCATCTGTGTATTTGGCTTTGATTTTTTCAATCATGTCCATCAGCATCGGGATTGACTCTGCGGGTGTTGTACCATACAGTCCACGGATTCCATATTTGGTTTCAACCGGGCCCTGGGTTCCGTCAGCATAGTATGCAGAGACCTCGTCATGCACAAACCGAATATCGCCATCTGTCGCCTCATAGTAATAATGGCTGTAGTTATATGTAATGTTGATATGCGCTTCCACCTGCTCGGCCTGCTCTAGTTCTTTTGTTACAGGATTCGCTCTTGCTGGAACCGTTCCTCCTCTCACATACTGGGGATGTTTCATCTTTGCTGTTTCGCCTGTGACTTTGTTTACCAATTCAATATCGTAACTCATAAATATTTCCGCCTTTCTTTATGCTTATTTTTACAAATCCAATATGCTGGATTTGATAACATTGATAACATGTGGAAAAAGACTTTCTTTTTTTTGTTATGAAAATAGCTTAATATTTGTAGTTTACGTATCTTAAAGTGTCCATTTCTCTTCCTTTGACGCATTGATGCTGGACTCTTTGCCAATCATTTCCAGAAAATAAGCTTTCACTTCGATACCCATATCCTCTTCCAATTCAGAATATATTGCTTGCAATACATCGGCTGATACAAGATTCAATTTTAAGACAGTGTATACTTCTTCCGGTTCTGCATTTTCAACATGCCAGCGAATAATTTCAGTAGCGTATTCTTCAAGATATTCTCTCAGTTCTTTTCCATTTTTACTTTTTCTTCTTTTTTCGCTCATGTTCAGATATGTGTTAAGGGCAGCTTCTTTCCCCTCGTCTCCAAACGCATACTTATAGAGCGTTTCCATGGTATTAGTTAATTTTTTTCTACGTGCTGATTTTAATATTTTTTTTGATATTTTTTCTATTTCCTGGCATATTGAAATTGTTCTGTAAGAATTTATCATTATTGGGAGATAGAAGCACATTCCAAAGACGGTTAATTTGAAAATCTTTCTTGGTGCATAATACCTGAAGAAATATGCTTCGCTGTCGGTAGAATGGTCATTTATTATGCTAACCAGTTCTTTGTAACAATCTTTTGTTTTTTCATGTGATACACAAATTTCAACTATTTGTTTTGCCAATCAAATCATCCCTCTGCATCAACAATCGAACTTTTTGAAACGTTCGTCGTCATTTTTATTACATGTATTGATTTTTTCCAGTATATATGCTGCTGCTATTTTGTATCCTTTTGCTTGTACTGCCTCCAGCATCTGTATTAATGCATCAGTATTAAAAATATCCATTTTCAATATTGACAATACATACTCTTCTGGAAATTCTATCGCAATATCTTTTGCATTTTTATCTCAAAAACTCATCCAGCAAATCATAAGCATCTTCTTTGTTCTTACAGTCGTAATCTTCATGCCTGCAGCAGAAAAAATATAACCGTTTCAATATCAGCCCATTCATCTCCTGGAACCGCATGGCGTTGTATATCATATTCCGGCCGTTGATATTCAGCAGCACACTTTTTAATGTTGTCAACTGCTCCGTCTGCTCACGTGTCGCGTGGCCTACCAATGCTGTATATTCTTCCATCACCTGTTTCCGGTATTTTTCCTTAGACAGGTCCATCCCATCTGGGCCAAGTGCATATTTGAGTACGAGGCCATCAATCCTTTCGGCATTTTCTTTCGCGTCACGGTATGTTTCCTGGATTCCTTTTGTATAGCAACACGAGATGTAGTCATGCACAATATAAACTGCATCTGTTCTGTTTTCCAGTTCTCTTTTGATTTCAGAAACATTATTGATGTTCACTACCAGAATATCATCTCCGTCCAAAGCAGGAAGAGATTTTATGTTTTTGCAAAATTTAATATGATGTCCCAACTTTTTTAACTTTTTTACTGTTATCTTTATTGCTTTATCTGGCTTTCCGGCCAGTAGAAAAATTGCTTTTGTTGTCATTGTTCTTCCTCTTGTTTCGATATTTCTTTTAGCATTCATGTGTGTTTTTTAATATGCTGGACTTTTTTTGCGGAAAACAAAAAAAGAACGGGTTTTTCAGTCGCTACACGGAGCTCTTATTTCTAAAATTAATTCAGAAAAAGGAAATTTTTTCAAAACCACAAAAAGTCCTCCACTGCCTCTATTGCTTCTTCCACCGTTTTTAACGGCCCTCCCCCACCTCTGTTCACCAGCATGTGCTGCAGCAGATATCCATTTTCTAGCTCATACTTCATCGCCAGACATCTTGTCGGCCGGTGTCTTAGGTTCAGCAGCGCCGCTTTCAGCAGCCCAATCTGTCTTATCTCATTTCCGTACGCATCTTTCAGCAGTGTATGCAGCGTCAATCATCTTACAGAGTTTGTATCTGTGAATCCATTCCATTTTTTTTCTCCTCTCGTTGTTGCTAGTCTTTATTTCCTATTTGCAATATGCGAGATTTTGAGACATAAGAAAAAGCACCAGACAAATCCAGTGCTTGCGTGTTTCTGTTATCTTTGCGGTGCCAAACTTACACCGCCAAAGACAATACATGACACTTGAAATTTTCCTGATTTTCTGCTATATTATATCCATGCGCAAGACAGCCCTTAAGGGCAGTTGGTAATGGAGGCATTACCATCGATGCAAGACCCGGTGCGAAAAACACCGGGTCTTGTTGGTTTTGTGCAAAAGCATACAAAAACATTGACCAGAATGTCTCTCTGGTCAATGTACTCTTCTTACACAAGTCTTCTCACACTCAAAATTGTTCTATAAGCCGCATTGTCGCTTATTTTAATTCCGTCTCTTGAATTTGACGCATGAACAATCTGTCCATTTCCCATATAGATAGCCACATGGCCGCCGTAACAAATCAAATCTCCTGGCTGTGCATCCGCATAAGAAACCTCACGCCCTGCGTTCTGCTGTTCATAAGATGTTCTTGGAAGGCTCACGCCAAAGTTTGAATAGACACTTTGTACGAATCCTGAGCAGTCAGCGCCATTTGTCAGGGATGTGCCGCCCCAGACATAAGGATTTCCGACAAATTGAGTCGCATAATCTACAACGGAAGAACCGGAGCCGGAACCTGAAGAACTTTCACTGCTGCTTTCTGTACTGCTATCGCTTGAATCTGCCGCTTCATTGCTTGGCTCATCACTTGTTTCGCTGTTTGATTCGGCTTCATCTGTTTCATTACTTTCCGCCTCATATTCGTCATAATCCTCTTCTTGATTTCCTTCTCCACTCATATCATCGCTTTCGTCTAAAGTATTCTCATCTTCACCAGCGTCAGCTGACTCTTCGTCCTCTCTATCTGATTCCTCATCATACTCGTTGTCATCATCTTCCGGCTCTTCATCATTCTCCCCATTGTTTTCACCTTCTTCATATTCATTTGAGCCGTCCTCTTGTTCTTTCGCTGCTTCTTCAGCCGCTGCTTCAGCCGCGGCCTGCTCTGCCGCAATCCTCTCAGCCTCTGCCCTCGCCGCCGCCTCTTTCTCTGCGACAATCTGCTCAATCTCGGCCTGCTGCTGTTGAATCAGTGCTGCGTAATCATTCGCCATCTGTTGAGCATAGGCAATTTCATTGTCACAGTCTGCAGAACTTGCACGCTTGGAATCAATCGCAGCCTGCAGGTTTGCCTGCTCGGTCTCCTGTTCCTGCTTCATCCCTTCAAGTTCAGCTTTTTCCTGCTGATAACGGTCTTCCAGTTTCTGTACTTCTGTAATGGTATTTGCATATTTGTCCAAACATTTTCGGTCATATGTATACATTTTTTGTGTGTACTCAGCATTGTTAAGAAGGTCAGTCAGGCTCTCTGAATTCATCATCATCTGAAACCAGGCTGTGTCGCCACCCTTTTCGTATAGATACTGAATACGTTTCTTCATCGCTTCGTACTGTTTTTCTTTTGCTTTTTTTGCCTTTTTTATGTTGTCTTCTGTTTTTGAGATATCGGTTTCTTTGTTAGCGATATCTCCTTCCAGTGTCTGGATGGACACCATCACATTAACGAGGTTCGCATCCAGAGAGTTGATTTCGTTCTCCAGCTGCTGCTTCTGTGAATATAAATTATCAATCTGTGAATAAGTTTCGTTTAACTGCTGGTTTGTAGCCTCCTGCTCAGCCCGCAGGTCATCTTCCCTGTCAGCATAAACACTTGCAGTAGGCATGGCAGCGCTCAGCATCATCGCTAAAGTTAAAGTTACAATTTTTTTTCTCATTGTCTGTATTACCTCTTTTTCTTTGTTATATTTGCTGTCTTTCAGGCAGCAAATATAATATGCCGAATTTTAAATAAAATGTAACATTTGCGAAATGTTTTATTTTTGCGCGCAAAGAAAAAGAGCCTATCGGCTCTTTTTCTTACTCCCTTCGATACGAAATCCCAATTTTTTTACACACCTCTTCAGCACTGGCGTCTAATGATATTTCTTTCCACTTGTCTAAAGACATATTAACCCCGGAATAATACAATTTGTAATAGTTTGCGCGTCCGAATGTGAGCTCGACCTCGCCAGGAACTCCGCCAAAATCATATTTAGTACTTCGCGAGTATATCCTCAGTGGAAATGTGCTTTTCACAAAACCGACATCCAGAACGACATGAGATTTTGTGAAGACGATATCTCCAACCTTAAGGCTTCCGTCAATTGGCTTGTTGAGAATCATTGGTCTAACTGGCCTGCCACTTATAATCTTTTCAATCATTTTTTGTTTTTCTTTACATCCGTCAATCTGCCCTTTGCATTCTTTTTCTTTGTCCTCCTTTTTTTTCTGAAACATACTGCAGATATAGTCCAGAATCTTGCTGTGTAGTTTTTGACAATCTTTCGCCCCGTCGTGATATCCGGCTTCGTATCCTTTTTCATATTCTGTTTTTTCCATATTATATTTCCTCTTTCTTTTTTAGTTTCTTACAATATGCCGGAAAATAAGCAGCAAAGAAACGCATAAAAAATGCCGGCAGCCAAATCCGCCAGCAAAATCAGCATCGCAAATATGGTATTCCAATCGCCCGGCAGACATCGTCCGTTCCGGCGTCATAAGAAATTTCTTTCCATCGTGTAAAAGATACGTTAGCACCTGAATTGTACCAACGGCAGAGTTCTGGCGCCCCGTAGAGGCTCGGATAGCCGTAATCGTATCGTGTACATCTAGAATATACTTCCAGGGGGCTGACACTTTTGACAATACCGATATCCAGCACGGTATTTGCCTTGGTGTAGATAACATCTCCAACCTGCAGGTTTCCGTCAATTGGAATGTCCCGGAAACCTCTTCTTTCGCTTCTTCTTTGTGGCTGTTCGGAAATCAGTTTTCTTTCTTTTTGTTCTTTTTTCTGAAACGCCTTGCAGAGAAGGTCTATCACATTGGAATATATCTTCTGGCAAAGCCTAAAGCCGTCAGAAAACCCATCTTCGTAACCTTTTTCGTATTCTGTTTTTGGCATATCTTTTGTTCCTTTCTTTTTAGTTTTTTACAATATGCCTGAAAATAAGCAGCAAAAAAACGGCATGTTACTCCGGATTAAGCCGGCATGCCGTTTTTCTTTCCATTATACATTCCAGCGCTGCCACGTGCTACTGCAGATTACACGAAGCCCCACGCTACTTTTTTTGCTCTTTTTTGTGGCTGTTTTTGTCGTATACACAAGATTTCATCTCTCTCTGTGCAACTGACAACCACCTGCCGCAGTCAGTTTTTCCCGGGGAGTTTCCCCGCCGAAAGCTTAACTACCTGCTTGTACGCAGGCTGGCAGTAAAAATAGAATTTGCCGGTGGGCCGCCAGTCCCGCCAAAACTGTTTCTTGTTGCTTTTTTTTGTTGTTCTTGTCCCTCTGCTCCAAGTCTACGGCTGGAGCAGATAGCATATCTTGCTCAGGTTTCCCCATTCAGAAGCAGGCCATACCTGCTATCTTTCATCGGGCAAGAACAACTTGTCTATTGTTCAGCTACACGGAATACATCGCTTCGCTTAACTTCTGCCTCTTTCGGGCTTACGCCATCGCCAGATACAGCGTCCTTAGCGTCACGGATTCTCACCTCTCGACCAACCTATGCTGAGAAACTATAAGAGGACAAAACTTTATCGCCGCGCTTTAACACCCTTCCACTTGCGGGGCATACGAATACCTCGGTCCTTACATTCGCAGTTCCCAAAAAAACTTAATTCATGTATTTAGCGGACACTGGCCGCTTTTTTTTGCCTTTTTTTGTCGACATTTTGGCCATTTTTTGCACTACCATGCAGATTAGCCTGCGCATCCGGTACTCGGCGCCAGAATTGTGCCCGATGCACTTAAAAAATGTAGTTTCCGCCCGGCCGGAGCAGACCTGCATTTTTCACAGGTTGACAAGGCTTCTTTGCTGCCCTGTTGCCTGCATATATAATATGCCAAATAAAATCCCAAAGAGACGTTTTTTTTAAATATTTTTTTTCGTATAATTCGGTGAATTTACACTCACCTTCACCAGACACGGGCGGGAAGTTCCCGCCCGACGATGATACCGCGAGCATAGCTCGCGTGTACCAAGCGGTCATGACCGCTGACAAACGACGACGCAGTCGGAGTGTAGAGACGTGGACGGGGTTTCTCTGTCCATCGATAGCGCTTTTTATTGTCTGATTTTTTTGCATATTAAGTATTGATTATTTAATTTATTTTTTAAATTTTTAAACAAGAAAGGAATTATTATTATGACAAATGAAAATCTTAAAATGACAGGAATGATTTTTGAAAACGGCGGACACGTAAAATTTGCGAATCTGACTCCGCACGACGTAAATCTCATCCTTCCGGATGAGACTATCTTTACAATCCCAGCCTCTGGAATTATCGCTCGTGTTGGATGTCATTCAGAACAGGTCGGAATACTTGGATGCATTCCAGTAACGAAAACGGTGTTTGACACCGTTGTAACAGACCTGCCAGAGCCACAGGAGGGAGTTATCTATCTGACTTCTACACTTGTGGCACAGGCTGTGCCGGACAGAACTGACGTTCTTGTCCCGGCAGACCTTCGCCGCGACGAGGCAGGCCGCATCATTGGTTGTGGAGCGCTGCAGCGTTTCTAGTCCTGCCAAAGTCTTTAAGAGAGATTTTGAATCTCTCTTTTTTTTGCACGCAAAAAGGAGACCATCTGGTCTCCTTCTGAACAACTCAGCGCGTTTTTATCATGCGGATGCCGGCCGTTCCAACCTGGTAATTCGCATAGATGTATCTGTTGCCATTTGACAGCACATACAATTTTCCGGACACCTTTCTTCCGCAAATTTTCGTTGTGAAAGAAGCAGCACCGGTTTTTTTGGAGAGATTAAGTTTGACTTTTTTTGCTACGCGTACCGTCTTTCCGGTAAAACCACGTCTCATGTAGATGTCAGCCTTTCCGTTTCTTACGGAAATGACAAGCCGAGTAAATCTTAACTGGTCATCAGTATTGACTTCTCTTGCTTCCCACTTGCCAGAAAAATTATTAATTCTGACATTCTTTTTAATATTTTTGGGAAGTGATACTTTGCTGACATAGTGGTAAACGATAGTCTCAGATGTCCTTACGGATTCAAGTGTTTTATCTCCGTAATAGAATCTTACCTTTTCCTTTCCGCTTGAAAGTGTTAGTAGATTATCGAGTGCCCATTTTCCGGATTTCTTATTTCGTCCAGTCGTCATCGTGAATGCTTTGTTTGCTTTGACTTCCAGGTTAGAAATACCAGATTTGGTTTTTGCCTGCCAATAGCCAATGACCATGTCTTCCCTTGTTGCTCCGCTGCATACTCCGTACTTGCTGAACACGAAGTTGTTCCTGCAGGCAGCCGCCGGAAGTGCTGATACTATCAGTGTCATCACCAGTGTCAATAACATTACCAATCCTCTTTTTGCGCTTTTTTTCATTTTTTGTTCCCCTTTCTTTGTGTGTCCTTCTTTGAGAAGGAATCTTTCTTTGCACTTTCAATATGAGTTTTGAGGAAAAAAATAAAAAGCAGCCGCGAAGCGGCTGCCCGTAAAACCCTAAACCTATCGAATCCGATAGGTTTTTATTCATCGGCTCTGTCTCTGCCCATTTCCATTTCAACTTTGTCAAGCACCCGGTCCGCAGCAGAATCGTGCTCACGGATATAATCAAACTGCTTCTCAAAAGCCTGATGCTCAAAACAGAACTTTTCATCAATCTTTGTCAGTGTATGAATATTGCTTTTTACATCCGTCTCTTTCAGGACATTTACATACGCCTGAGCAATAACATCAGGTCCTTTGTCTTTTGTCATGTCATAAACCTCATCAATATCCGGAACCCCGTTGAATACGTATCCTTTCATCATTTCCTGGACTTCTTCAACAGAATTTGCGAAACCATCGTCTTCCAGAGATATTCCTGTTAATTCAGCAGAATCACGGATATTATTTTTTGCCATGATTGACGCATCGTCATAACTGATATTTGTTCCAGGCACTTTGTACGTCTGCCCGAGGACCTGCTCTGTCATATCATGTACCATCGCCTGTTCTTTCCCATCATGCAGCCTTCCATTCCGTTGTGCCTCCTCTTTCATTCTTTGGCGCTGCTGTTCTGCCTCTCTCTGCCTTGCAGCCCGTTCACGCTCCAGTCGTGATTCATCCGTCTTATTCCTTTCAGGCTCTTTTTCCTGATTCTCAGTCTGTCTTTTTCTGATAAACCTTGGCCGCTCTTGGCGTTCTCCTCCCTTTTGTTGCTGTGCTGTGTCAACATCACGCATGGCATCATCTGTCTTTACAAATTGCTTTTGCGCTTTATTTTCACTTCTGGACATATTTTCATCTTCTTTTTTGGATGCTTTTAATGCTTTATGTATGTCAAAGAATGTATGACCTGTTTTTGCCATACCAGCAGCTACAGACAGGCCTTTCGCTGTGATATCGCCATCCATATACTTCTCAGCACCCTCAAGTTTCCGTTCTGCATTTTTTATTATTTTATTTTCGTTTCTCTTTTTTTCGTTACCCATAAGCTTGGCCTCCTTATTTTTCTTATTTGTTTCAGCATGCAGGATTTCCCAAAAAACAAAAAAAACCAGGCAAAGCCTGGTTCCTGCAATTCTTTCAGCATGTGAGTATGGATTTGATTTCTTCTGCACAACAATCG
Organism: Blautia sp. MSK20_18; assembly: GCF_020553125.1. Classification (NCBI taxonomy): domain Bacteria; kingdom Bacillati; phylum Bacillota; class Clostridia; order Lachnospirales; family Lachnospiraceae; genus Blautia; species Blautia sp. MSK20_18. The sequence goes on along the minus strand of NZ_JAJCGR010000024.1, from coordinate 43,520 downwards.
AATGCGTGCACGACATCCGGGTCATACATCTTTCCTGCGTTCTTATCTATTTCTTTAGCACATACAGCCCATGGCAGTGCTTTCCGGTAGCAGCGGTCTGAAGCCATAGCGTCCAACGAATCCGCGACCGCAATAATCCTTGCAGATAGCGGGATGTCGGTTCCGGAAATCCCATTCGGATATCCATTGCCGTCATATCTTTCGTGATGCGACAGAACGACATTTGCAACTACAGAATTTTTTGGATTTACTATAGCATACCCATATCCGGAATGTTTCTTGATTTCAGAGAACTCTTCTTCCGTAAGTCTTCCAGGTTTGTTTAGGATGCTTTCATCCACACGGATTTTTCCGACATCATGAAGTCTTGATGCTTCATCCAGCAATTCCATGTCTGCGCTACAAAGTTGCATAGTCTTTCCTATGGCGCGTGCGACATCGGCTACCCGTGAGGAATGTTTGAACGTATATTCGTCTTCGTTTTTAAGAAACTCGCACACGTACTCTGGCATTTTGTCTTTTTGCATATTGTTTTCCTCCTATCTTTCTTCCTTTGGACGCCTACAATATGCAAAACAAGCAGAAAAAAGAAAAATGGCTATTCCTCAATATCGAAGATGTATTGTTTGACATACCCTTGTTCGTGGTCCAGTTTATATGTCATCTTCTGTTCGTTGGATGGATACTTCATCCCAAGATTTTTAATCGCGATTTCTTTTACTTTATTAATATCTACACTTGAATTCAGCTGCGCTTCATAAGCTGTGTTATCCTGTCTCATTTCTGCCAACTGTGACTCTGCATTCGCAACCTCTTTTATTCTATATGTCAAACCAGACTTCGCCTGGAGATAACTGATGCAGCAGAAAATAAGCACTACTGACATTAGAGAAAGGAATATAACGAATCCCGGGCTCATGCTTTTTGCCGTTGCCCTGTTCTTCAAAACCGCTTTGCTTGTCTGTTTCTTTGACCTCTGCGCCACATCCGGCTTTGCCGTTTTTCTTTTGTAAGTGTTTTTACTGTCCGGAAGCATTTCCAATTTTCTTGCCGCATTTCCGTAAATATACGGCTGATGACCTGACTGCGGTCTTCCCGCTCCCTGACGATATGGACTTGCGGAATGCCTGATTCTGTATGTTGTATTTTGTGTCATTTCTTTTGCCGTTCCTTTTTGTTTTTATACAATATGCGGAATTTTTTGGCAAAAATTTTTAAGTATTATTTAATTTTGTGTTACAGAAAAACGGCAGCATCGCTGCTGCCGTTAAGAAAATTGGAAGTATTTCGGATTGTATATTTTAGATTTCTTTTTCTTCCTCGTTGACTGGAATGACTTCGTATTGGCAAAACGTTCCGTCATAAGTGTAATGAAGCCGGATAATTCCATTTGCTGCATCGAAATATACCATACAGGTCCTTTCGTGTGCGGCTTCTTCGTTCTGTGTATATGCTTCTTTACAGGCCAGAGTACATGCCTCTTTGAATGCTTCCTGTTTTGTAGAAAATCCATCATATACTGCATCATCTTTTTCGCCCCAGGAAAAAGTGACTTCAATCCGGTAGTTACCTTTATATTTTGGCTTTGACAAATCTCTAACGTATTCGCATGCAACTGCAAGTGCAACATTTCCATCCTCGTCCAGGTCATTCTTAGTCCATCGGTTTTCATCATCGCATACGCAGCGAAGATTCCAATCATCAATGGTAAGAAGTCCCGTGTCGGTTTTCATCCATAGGATGATAGCCTTTTTGTATGCGGCTTCAGGCGAATCTGCTTCCACGATGAATGAGATATGGCCATCTTTCAGCATGTAAGTAATGTTGCCATCACCATCTTCGCATTCTATTTTTTTGCTGTAAGATACACTTCCAGCGCTGTGATACCACAACTGAGTATAGCCGTAGACGTTAAAAACAACTTCGTATTCTCTCATTCTTCAACAACTCCTTCCTCTAATGCTTCAGCGTACGCCTCATCCAGCAGTATCTGCACCTGGCATTTCTCGCATTCGTCGTTTTCGCACCAATTGCAGAGAATATTTCCTGCTTTTGTTAATTCCTGGTATTTCTCCTTTGTCATTTTCATTTCTTTTCTCCCTTTCTTTGTAGATATTTTTTTTGCGTCAAGAATAATATGTATGATTTTCTACGATGCAAAATTCAGCATATTAAGTATGTAAAAAAAATCTTTAAAAAAGAAAGGAACCGTAAAATGGAAGTTAAAGAAATCAAGAAGAAAGTTGAAAAAACGTTTTGTGCAGATAATGGAAAGCGTTTCTCAGTTGGAACAGATATCTCTTTCGTTCTGGCAGATACTGGAGACAAATGTATCGGGACTATCCGAAAAATCAAGAAAAAATACATAATCATTGACAGTATTGAAATTAATGGAAAACCGTTACCGATGAGAGATTTATATGCAAAAGTCCCATATCTGGAAATTCAGCCAAACAGTTGTGCGTATGTGTATTGCGATTGATTTTTTATTTATTAAGAGAGGAGAAAAAACATGTTCAGAATCAGAAAAGTAAACAAAAAAAATATTGCAGAGGAAATCAAGCCAGGCGACATTGTCCAGCATTTTAAGCGTACCGACGATATGCAGGCAAACGAATATCTTTACCGAATCATCGCCGAAGCCAAGCATACAGAGACAAACGAATATATGGTCGTTTATCAAGCGATGTATGGCGATTTTCAGACCTACGCCCGCCCAATGGCTATGTTTCTCAGCCCAGTTGATAAAGAGAAATACCCGGACGCAAAACAGGAATTTCGCTTCGAGAAATGCCAGTTTTCTAACGACGGAAAATGGCTTCCTGAATTTTAGACAAATTTAAGGAGAAGACTTTTGGTCTTCTCCTTTTTTTTCTTGTCTTCCTGTTTTCGGTTCTTTTGTTTTTCGGCTAACGCATTACTCCGCAGTTACAGTCTCTGTGCCGTCGCCTTTGCTGCTGCCATTTCCGGCATCGCTTTCTGTTATTTCGTCTTCGATATCACCATCTTCAGTATCTGTTTTTGCAAATTCTTTTTCCAGTTTCTTTGCATCGTCTTCAGAAATCTTACCGTCATTCAGGAGTTCTTTTACCTTATTCAGAAAGGCCTCGGACGCCTGTTCTGTTTTTTCAGTCTCCGCATCTTCACCTGTGCTTTCGTTTGCATCTTCATTTCCACTGGCTGCGCTATCCTTCTCAGCAGCCAGCGCATCATAATATGCATCTAAAAGCGTTTTTGCTACGTTTGAAATCTTTTCGTCCGTATTTGGATTTTCGACATTTGCGTCCTTGTCGTCATTGCTTTCTTCATTAAAGGCAAAATGCTCCTTTAAATATTTTTCAATCTTTGAAAATCCTTTTGAGGCTTCTTCCCCAGCGTTTTTTGTGATTTCAGATAAATCATACCCAAAGATAGACACGGATTTGTCTTTTTTGTCTTTCTCGGTATTAACTGTTTCGTCAGTTGTATCCGCATTATCGGTATCTTCCTGTGTAGGTTCTACGCTGTCTTCTTTGCTGATATCTTCAGAGCCTTCTGTCTGCTCTTCGTATGTATCTTCTGTCACCGGGGTCATCTCGTCGTCACCCTGTTCGTCGCTGACATCTGTGGACGAAAGTGAATCATCGGATGAACTGTCGTCCGTGCCAGTGCCGCTTGAGTCTTCGTCCATGTCATCTTCAATCACTGCAGCGTTATCAATGTCGCTCATATCGTCCTCTGTTGTGTTGACAATCATTTCAGGGTCATCTGTTGAGGAAGAGATGACATTATCTCCAAGCACACTGTCGTCCACCTGGTCCGTAATGCTGTCGCTGTCTTTTGTTTCTTTCTTTTCTTCCTGCTTGTCTGATTTATCCGTATCTTCTTTTTTGTCGTTCTTTATTGCTTCCAGTTCCTGTTTGATATTGTTGCCAATTTCCTCCAGGTTCTTTACATAAGAATCATCGTAATCCTGGTTAGCAACATCTTCAACCAGGTCCACGATATTGTCAATCTGCTGTTCTGTGATATTGACGTTGTTATTGTTGATGATGTTCGTTACGGTATTCTGGATGTCGGTTTTGTTTGTAACATTGTTCTGCACGACTTCGGTTTTCGCCTGGTTTACGATGTTCTCGGCCTGTGCGGTGCCAATGTCTTTTGCAATATCTTTCGTGATAACGACTTCCTGCGTGGCGATATCTTTTTTATCTTTATTGATGACCGTTCCGGTTGCCTTTTCATAAGCCATCATAACGCCCGTGAGTGCTCCGGTCCCGGATACCTGGAATGGACATGCGGAAACAACTTCGCAGTTCTTGATTCCAAGGTCTGCCAGTGTAGAAGCAATCATGTTTGCAGTGACATACTGCAGATTTGCGGTCCTTACCTTGATTCCACCGGATTCGGTTGGTTTAATATAAGCACAGCTTACCGTCCTTGTCCCAATCTGTTCAAGTGGGATGTATCCGGAGAGGTGTGAGACCTCATCTTTATTGGTTACGGTAATCTGCTGGACACTTTTATCGCCAGAGATTCCGAAGTACTTCATCATTGTCTTTTTCTGGGCATCTGTCAGGTCATTTCCGATAGATACCACTTTAGATGCGTCAGCCATAACCGGCTGCAAGGCTACGGCTGGAAGTGACGCCGTCGCCATCAGTGCGGAGCATAATATCGCTAAAAATCTGTTCTTATTTTTCATTATTTTTATCGCAGGACCTTTGCCTGCTTTCCTCCTGTTTTTGTTGTGCTTACAATATGCAGGATTTTTACCAGAATGGGAATTTTTTGCGAAAGAAAATTTTTTCAGTGCAGGATGCCAGAAATTCTGCATATTACAGAAAGAAAAACTTAAAAAGGAGAATAAAATATGCAGAAAAATATAGACACATCATCAAATTATATCTTGTCTAAGAACTACGACTACTCATTTATATACTGTATTGAGGTCCAGGACCCTGAAGCACTTCATGGTCTGCGGCATATGCTCGCCACAGAAGAACTGTTTCTGAATTTTACGGGGGAAATCAAGGGCAATACATTGTACGACTTGGTATATAAACACATCTTGGGGCGCGTTTCTACTATTAAGGTAACGCCGCAGAACAAATATCTTAAATCCGTGGACGGCATCTTATATTCCAAAGACGGGAAAACCCTTATCGCTTGCCCGGCTATGCTGAGAACAGAAGTTCTACATATCCCTGACGGAACGGAATTTATCTCCCCATATGCTTTTTCCGGCAACTGTAACATCCGGGAATTGCATTTTCCGGATTCCTTAAGGCATATCGGAACAAAGGCCTGCTCCGATATGGCCGGCTTAAAGCGCATTGAATTTGGCCTCGGGATTGAACACATCGGCAGCCTTACGGAAACATCCATATTCGCTCATTGCGACAACCTTGAATCTGTAGAGATTCCCGAGCAGGTCCAGACAATCGGGGCTTCTGCTTTTGCCCGCTGTCACAACTTAAGACATGTAGTTTTGCATGGCAGCCTGACGCATATATGCGAAAAGGCATTTTTGGAGACAGATTTCCGAAATGTTGTCCTGCCGCCTTATGTTTCTGACATTGGTCAGGATGCCTTCTCTCACATCCAGAGCATTACAGTAGACCGCAGTTGGACCATACCATCCGGATTAATTAAGGCCTGCTTAGGTTACAGAGATAAATGGAGTCTTTTCAATTTTTCCGACCCATGGATTTTACGGATTAACGACGAAATGACCGGAAAGACATTCTGCCTTCCAAGAATCATGAATCCGGATTGTCATGACTACAACATTGAGATGCTGTCGTTTTTATGGGATTCCGACAATTTTTGCGACAAGCACCCGGCCTTCTTTGCATTGGATGGCCATCTGGACGTTGACAAATTCGCAAGATATGATGTTCTGATTTCTTCTTACAAGGCCAATCCAAGCGACGAAGTTTATAAAATCCTGAAGAGCTCGGCCAAGGAAATCGCTTTGGATTACAAAACAGCCCTCGCTGAAAATACGGTATCAGGAGAAAGATGTATTGCCAGACTGACAGATTTAAGAAGTCTCGGTTTCCTGTCACTTATGTGAATCCCTCGGCAATTGAATTACCGAGCATCCCGAAGGACGCTACAAATAACGCAACCGACCTTTATCTTTGAGAAATACAACCAATATATATGCAAGCATATATACACGATGCATCCCTTTTCAGAGGCCCGTCTATGAACATGCCATAGCAGGACACGCCGGGATTCCTATGAGCAGGTTCCACTATGCAGCGTCACGAGAATCGGAGCCCTCGTTCTTCTGCATAGCTTTCCCTGCTGCTGCTTTATATTTTTCATTGCGCGCATGAAATACCATTTTGATATGTTTCTGCATTTCGTCATGATTGTATTTATACTTTTCACACACATCAAGGATTTCCTTATCCTCAGCTCTTGCCTTGATATTCAATGCCCCAACATAATCTGCATCTGCTTCATATCCGCAGCACTGGCACTTGAAACTTTTATTGTTTCTGTTTGTCTTATCGGTATAACTGCATACCGGGCAGCACTGGCTCGTATAATCAGGCTCTATCTCTTTGAAATCATAACCTTTCCAGTTTAACGTCTCCATCAACTTCTTCTGGAGCTGTCCTCTCGCAAACATAGACCTTTTCCCATTGGCCTTGCGGCTGTTGTTGAATTCCTTGATATCAAGCTTTTCCAACACCGTCAACGTTTCGTGGTCGATTGACTTGATATAGCTGTCTATGCTGGATTTTACTTCGTGCTCAAGCATCCCGTAATAGCGTCTGTTTTTGCGGTGTGGAGCTTCAGCCTTCTGAACCATCTGGTCAAGCCTGTCCATCTTCTGGATGAGAGAACGTCTCACATCCTTAGGAAGATTCTCGTGCCGTCTCAGGTAATGGCTGATTTTTCTCTTTTTGTTACGCATATCTGATAATGACGCAAAAGATTTCTCTACGTCATTTTTATAAAAATCAATCACAGGGCCCATTGAGCCGATAGCTTTGTCTTCAGATGTATGGAATGCATCCGAGATTCCGGTATCAACCCCTATGATTTTGGATGTCTTTGGCTGTGATATACAGTTTTTGTAGCTCCAGTCCACCTTCAGGCATTTCTGGATATCCATGGATATTGATACCATACCGGCCATTTTGCGGGTATTAATCTTATGGATGAAATGTTTAGTTGTATTTAACGGAACTACAATCTTATCCCCTCCGACATCAAGCATGTTTGAAATGGTGATTACATACGGAGCCTCAATGTTTTCTGATGGTTCAATCGTCATAATTCTGGAATCCAGCGGAATCTGGCTGCGGGTAATATATGGAATTTTGTACTCGCATGACACCATGTCGTAGATAACACGGAATTCCTGCTGCATGAATTCGAATTCAGAATCTTCAATTGATTTCAGCTCTTCTGCACATTCATCGTAAAAAGAAGTATCTTTTTTTGATTTGACACTCTTGGAAATATTCTGCATGACTGTTATCATCTCCGCCTTGCTTCTTCCATCAATTGACATTGCAAATAATACTTTTGATGTGGTGAAGATGCTTTTGCATTCCCTACACATGTCAAGCCTGATATTGTCAAGCCGGTTAGATAAATGTGTTATAGCAATCTTGAACGCATTTTGGCTATACGCTGCATTTATTTTATCTGGACGTATATTTTTCTCAAATGCCGTAATCTGGCTGTTCCTCTTGTCGTCTTTTACAATCTGCAGCGTCAGGTTGCTGTTGTTATAGATTTGCTTTATGTACCGGTTGATAAGTTTTGTGAATTCCGTCTGCATCCTTTTGATTTTTTCCGCCTTATCATTAGTCGGTTCTCCATACAAAAAAACACATTTGGATATCTTATTGTCAAACTGAGTATCTTTTCTCTTACGTGCCTTTGGCATCCAATTCACCTCCTCGTCTGATGTATTTTTCTTACATATTTAATATGCCGAAAAAATCCAAAATGGGATGATTTTTAGCGGATTATTTTTGAGAAAATTAAAAAATCTTCGCATAAAAAATGCGAAGATTTAAAAAGTTGCAGGCAATATTTTTATTCATTTTAGCAGATTCATCTCAGCAATTGAATTACTGAGTATTCTCTCTAATTTTATCGTAAAAAACAACCATCCATGCAGCATTCCACTGCATGGAGGGCTATTTCTTGCAAAAATACATTCCTGCTTCCGCATATGCTTTTGCCTGTTTTAACTGATTTTTCCGTATTCTTTTGTTCGCTTCTTCTGCCAGCCGGTCATATTCCGGAGATGTTATTTTCTCTACTCTTTTCACGTTCTGGAGTCCTTCGTAAGAAGCCTGCCTCAGGTTTAATTTTTCTCCCATTTTTCCACCTTCTTTTGTTTTTTACGATATATTCTTTCCGTATCGTACGGGTCGCTGTTTTTTTCTCAGCAGCCAAGCCGCAGGTCTGTTCTCCTGCCCCGCGCGCAGGCCGGCAGTGTGTATCTACAATATGTAGGATTTTTTAGAATTTGTTTTTTTTGCGAAAACAAAAGCACCACATCTAGTGATGTAGTGCCTGGTGTTACTTCAGTTTTTCGTCTAAAAATTTCAGCATATTCCGCAATGCCTTCCCGCGATGGCTGACTTTGCATTTTTCTTCCATAGACATTTCGGAAATCGTTTTTCGATATACAGGAAGATATACAATGGAGTCATATGCAAAGCCGCTTTTACCATCAGAAATCCTGTCTGCAATCTTACCGTACAACTTTCCAAACGTAGTTTTTGTGCTTCCATCAGGAAACGCGGCTGCAATACAGCACACATACTTGATATCTCTTTCGTTGTATGGGACATCCTCCAGTTTATCCAAAATGTAAGCATTTTTAACTTCTTGCGGCGTCTGCTCTCCAAGGAATCTGGCTGAAAAAATGCCAGGCATTCCATGCAGGGCTTCTATCTCTACCCCTGAATCATCCGCCAATGCAATCATACCAGTTTTTTCGCATACATACTTTGCTTTCAGTAGAGCATTCTCTTCGTATGTCTTTCCATCTTCCACAATGTCTTCGCCGATTCCTGCTTCAGCCATGGAGATGAAGTTAATATTTTCCAAACTTGGAAAATTTTTAACGATTTTTTTAATTTCCTTTATTTTATTTTCGTTGTGTGTTGCGAAAACGATTGTCTGCGGGCTTTTCTTGTATACAGCTGTTTCGCTGTTTTGCTTTTCTTGGATATTATCCATTACTATCCTTCCTCTCTTTTTTTATTTTGCAGATTTAATATGCCAAATTTCCTATTTACAAAAATATCCTTCCGCTTCCGCATATGCCCGCGCCTGCTCCAGTCTGTGCTTGCGTATGCGTTTCGTCGCTCCTCCTTCAGCCAGATTATCATATTCCGGCGCAGTCATTCTTTCGCACCTTGTTGCATTTGGAATTTCTTTGTATGCTGATTCGTTCAGTGTTAGTCTTTCCATCTTTTTCACCTCATTTTTTTAACGCTTTTTCATATGCAATATGCCGGATTTTTACGAAACAAAACCGGCAGCCATTACAGCCACCGGTCCTGCCAAACAAAGAAAGGTACAAATTTAAGTCAGGATGCCAGGCACCCAAGAAGGCGACGGCAGGAATCGAACCTGCCATTTGGGTAGAACCTGTTCGAAAAATAACCCAAATTCACCAGAATCGCCGGCACATATCGTGCAAAAACTTAATACAAGATATACATATGAAAAAATTATTATGTGGTCCGGAAGGTCTGTGGAGTTCCTTCCTGACAAGTACAGTATGCCATACTCTTTCTTTTTCTGCAAATTTTGCGAGTCTTTCTTCGGCTCTTTCGCCGTCCTCCTTTTTCCTTTTTTTTGTAGCCATTTTTTTGTAGTTCGTTCCTACCCAAATCTTCCTGAAAAACTGCGAGCATTACTGATTTTTTTACACAAAAAAAACCGTCTGTCATTACAACAACAAACGGTTTCTGTTCCTATGCGGCTTCTTCTGGTTTTTTTCCTGCCTTTTCGCCCAAAAGTCTTCTCTCATTCTCTGCCTGAAGGTATTTTGCAAATACTTTTCTATCTTCGCTTTTCATCTTTTTAAAAGACTTAACTTCATATTTTTTAAGCAGCATGTCAAAAGCCTCATTGCAAGTATTCATAAAAGATATCGCATCAATATATCGCACTTCTCTTATATTCCCGGCGAGGATACAGTCATCAATCCCTTTTCCGTATCCGATTTTCCAGATTGCAAATTTAATCTTTAAATCCGGGACTTTCTCCATTAGCATCCTTGCCATTTCTGAGATGGTATTGAATACCTGTCTATTGCCAAGGATGTCAGAGTCAAACATCAGATAAATACTTTTTATCTCGTGCTGTTCTCTAAGTTTATTGATGATTTCGTCAATCCCCTTCCATGAGGAAACGCCCTGGATTGAAATAGTGATATTCCTGTTTGCTGCCAGGATTTCGGATTTAAACCGGCCTTCTGTTATACACAGGCAGCCCCGCGGGTTTTCCGGAATGATAATATCCTTTGCTGCCCCAGGTGTGCTGCCGCCGTCATAATCAATGCTGTCAACGGCAAAAATGGAAGTGAACCAGCAATATCTATTTCCTTTACTTGCCGTATCCCGTCTGATTTGAACTGCAACTGCATACCCGTCAGCATCGTGGATTAAGATTCCGATACCCGCGTTATTGCACCACCTTGTACCGTGAGACACCGAAGGAGTGTTATCTCCGGAATAGTCAAGCATACCTGTTCTTTTGTCGATAAAAAATCCGGGGACATACTTCAATACATCTTTCGTGTACCCAGTCAGTTTTGAAATCTTACGAACGACTTTTGCACGTTCTTCCGGTGCGACAACCATCCTCATGTAATCTTTTTCAATCCGTTCTTTGGACAGTCCCCTCTTTTCTTTCAGATATTTTTTATCGGCCTCAGTCAAAGGTGATAACATCTTTAAAGTCCTGTATACTTTATCGCAGACTTCAGGCTCCGCCCGTTTAATCTCGGAAGACCTCGTCCTTCCCTGTTTGGCCGGTTTTATTTTTGGCCTTTCTTTTGGTTTTTCCTTTCGGTCATCTACATCGATTCCGAAGATGTCACAGGCAAGGTTGAATGTTTCCGGGAATGATGTGGTATTATAATCCCATTGAATCAGGTCAAAAATGTTAACATCACATCCGCATGCGAAACAATGGCATTTGTTTCGTCTCCTGTCATAATGCATACTTGGGGAATGGTCCTGATGGTCTGGGTTCAAGCAGGTGAATTTTCTTCCACCGGAAAAGTTAACCCCTTTCTGAGCCAGGTAATTTGGAAGGCTCGCCAATATAATCTCTTTAGCCGTATCTCTATCCATAGTTCCAGCTCCTCTCTTTCTTTGTTATTTTTGTCTCTTCTTTAATATGCAAAATCCAAAACGAAAAAGAAAAAACAGAGCACAGTTTCCTGTGCTCTGCATAAATTTCTCTTTATAGATTTATTCCTGGTCTTCATCCCAGAATACAGACATAGCCCATGACGGAACATCGTCACGGTTGTTATAATCCTGCAGGAAAGCAAATGCCGTTTTGTATGGTGTTGGCTTTGTCGGATATGTTCCATATCCATCAGTAAAGTAGATGAGTCCACAAAGGTTGTCAAACTCTTTGTTTTTGATAAGGGTATCAACGTACTCAAATACAGGTCTGAAGTCTGTTCCGCCGAAGCCATACAGTTTCATGTTCTGCATGAATTGTTCCATTTCTTTCATGTTCGTGATTTTGGTCTCATTCTGGATAGCCGCATCACACTGGATGATGTGAATGTTTACACGGGAAGCAAAGCTCTCAGTCTCTTTTAAAATGCTGTAAGTCTTGTTAAGGAATTTCTTAACAAGTTCTCCTGCACATGAACCAGATGTATCAATGGCGATAACAAAGTCTTTAATGACTTTGTCTTCCTTGTACTCCAAAGGCTCAATCAGCAGCACTTTTTTGTCTACCACCTTTTTTCCATCAACGCTTGGTAATCCATTCAGTCCGTACATATAGTACATATTGTCAAACTCATCCTGATTGACCATCATTTTCTCCTCCATAACAGAGAATGTACGGAGAAATTCTTCATAGTCCATCTTATCCTGGGTCAGGAAGTCAATTTCTGCTGCGATATCTCCGGCATCTTTTCCCTGGTGGTGGAAATTCTGCATGTCTGAAGCAACCTGTCTTGCAGCATCCTGCCATTCCTGCTGTTTCTGCTGAATCTCACGGTCCGTGTGCTGGGAACTGTCGCCGCCTTCTGGTCCATCATTATCCCCATTGCCGTTACCGTTGCCATCACCGTTACCGTTTCCATCGCTGTCGCCGTCGCCATCGCCGTCGCCGTCACCGTTTTGATTATTCGGGTTTTGGTCTTCCAGCCAGTAATGGTCATCCATATGGAACAGAGAGATTAACTCTTCAAAATCATAATTCATAGAGTTATCCATCAGTTCTTTGTATACCAGAGCCGGGATAAACATCTTAATCCGGCTCTTGATATCGTTGATGATACGACTTCGGTCATTGTCACCAGCAATCTGTTTCGGATTCAGTCTCTGGACAGCGGCCTCACTGCAGATATCCATAGCGATATTCCAAACACCGGTGTCAATGTTTTTTACCGGCTGGAATGGATGAAGATAGATACAATGGAACAGCATGTGCAGATACGCCCTGCTCAGTTCATCCTGTGACTTTTTATATCTCAGGATGACGTCCATTGGGTCCGCATATATCCTTATAGCATCAGTGCCAAAGGCCCCCGCTCCAGGTTCTGTAAACTGGATTGGCATACGGTAAATTACCGGGCTTAACGCTTTGTACTGAAAGTACAGTTTGTTTTTAATCTGTTTCAGGCACTTATTCGCAATTGCCTCAAAATTTGTAAGATTCTGTCCTGGTGCTACAGTTGTTTTTGCTTTGTTGATTTTTAAATCCATAATTTTTTTACTTCCTTTCTTTTTGTTTGATTTTGCTTCTTTTTTAATATGCTTGATTTTTAACAGCACAAAAAAAGAACCCAGGGAATAATCCCCGGGGTTCTTTGTGTGTTTTGAGAGAACATTAGACTGCTTCTTCAGACTGCTTCTTCAAGCATAGTGTCAATCTCATTGTTGAGTTTGTCATCCTCGTTGTAGATGAGCAGACTCTTGTTATGCTTAAAGTAGGACTCACTGCCGTGTTTCGTAATGAAGTTTGCGATGTTTTTATTGATTGTTAACTCCGCAACAAACAATGTCATCTCCTGCTCATCACCAAACGCGCCTTCCATATATTTGAAAGCGTTCTCCATCGCTGCAGTCGTCTTCGCTGCAGAAGCCTTGTATTTCTTGATATCTTTGTCGAAAGTCGCCTTCAGCATAGCGAACTGCTCTTTGTTTCCAGCAGAAACCAGCTTCTCTTCTTCAATCTTATTTTTATAAGACTCATAGAGATTGATTTTTCTGCGCATGATGGATTTCTTTTCAGAGGACAGTGCATTTGCCTGTTTGTCCTTCTCCATCTCATCCTTTACATCTGCGATGTCGTTTGCAAGCATCTCATAGACGCTATCGCTACCTGCAAGTTTTTTCTTTACTACACGCAGGTTCTTGACAACCTGTTCGAATGCTTCACCATCAATAACAACGGATTTCGCTAATCCACCGATTGCTTCCATTAACATGGAGATGATAGACAGTCGTTCATCAAATGGTGCATTCTGTGCTTTCTGGATGGCACCGGAAGAAATGTTACCCTTCAGGATATCGGAGATTGCATAATCTACACGGTACTTTTTAAATAAGTCGTAATAAACTGCAAATTTACGGGCACATTCTTTGTCCGTAATATACTCCATGATGAGGTCCTGGCTTACAGGGAATCCCATTCTTTCATATGCCTGAATCTGGGATGATAAATCTTCCCAGCCACGTGCTGTAATGTACTGCTGTCCATCAACAGTCGTTTTGATGCTGTAGAACCACTTTTCATTGTTAGCCAGGAATGCCATGATAGCCGGGTGGATACCTGCGTTATACGCATACTCTTTCCAGCATCCGAAGTCCGCGTCAATCGGAACCATCTTCAGACGGTCCTGGGTAGCCACATCAAATTCTTTAACGGATTTGTTGAACTGTGGCGGGTTACCAGCGGTAACGACAACCCATCCTTCCGGAACCTGCTGATTGCCAAATACTTTATACTGCAGGAACTGCAGCATAGCCGGAGCCAGTGTTTCGGATACACAGTTAATCTCATCCAGGAATAGGATGCCTTCTTTTCTGCCAGTCTTCTCCATCACATCATATACAGATGCGATGATTTCAGACATTGTATATTCGGACTTGGTGAATTTCTTTCCACCATATTCAACTTCCTTCAGATATGGAAGGCCGATAGCAGACTGTCTTGTATGATGAGTCATAGAGTAGCTGACCAGAGCAAGGTCAAGGTCTTCTGCCACCTGTTCCATGATGGCTGTTTTACCGATTCCAGGTGCACCGACCAGGAACAAAGGTCTCTGGCGAACAAGTGGTACACGGTACTCACCATTCTCATCTTTCTCAAGATAAACCTTAACTGTTTTCTCGACTTCCATTTTTGCTTCTTTAATGTTCATTTTTAAATCTCCTTTTCTTTGTCTTTTCTATTTTCTAGATACACAATTAATATGCTTAAAAAATACGTGCATAAAAAACAAAGAAAAAAATATTTTTTTGCTGCCTTTTTTCGCCAAAACGGTCTTGCCGTTTCTTTTTTATTTCGTCTCCCTTTCGGCATATTGAATCTGTCACAAAGTAACGAAAAGGAACGGAAAGAAAAGGAGAAAAGAATTATGAGAAAAAACGAAATCGTAAGAGCAAAAAGAAATCAGGTTGCCATCGTAAGACGCGGACGCCGCATTATGCATGCGATTGTATCTGAGATTGCTTGGCAGGTCAACGAACTTGACCGCCGGACAGATTTAACACACCAGCTTCTGGCTCATACCATCATTGACGATGATGATGCAGATGACTTCTGTGACTATGAAAGTGATTTTCACTTCGGACTTGTCAAAGCTGGCGCTGTACTGTTTCTCCTTTGGGGAATCAGTGTTGTAGCCACCGGGCTGCTGTAAGATTTCCCGCAAATTTGCCGACCACGAAAGTGGCCGGCTCTTTTTTTTGTATTTTTGCAAATTCTTTTTTTATTCTTATATTTTTTCGGCATATTATTATTGTCTTAAAAATAAAAAAGAAAGGAGTTTGTTGTAGCGATGAGATTAAATACCGTAGACTTTCCTTCTGGGTTCATCTAGCCAGAAATAAAACATAATAATAATTCTAATAATTTAATTTAAGGAACTGTTGTTTTGTATACAAGGGAGGAGAGCTTTTATGGATTACCGCGACCATTGCGGGCAGATATTCAACTCTGGATTCATCTAGTTAGAACCTATATTGAATGTAATTATTTTAATTTTATAGCAGCCATCGAAAAAGAGAATTTTCTCTTAAATAAAAACCCCGGAACTTTACCGAGGCTTTTATTTTTTGTTTTTTTGTATCCTATTGTTTTTTACGTTATTTTTTCTGCATTTTTTGAGTTTGTTGTATTGGCAGTGTATGTTGCTGCACTTGAAACCTCCACACGACTAAAGTCGCGGGATTCCCGCACCTGCAAGCAGGCACTTGAAGAGGACTCGGGCTTCACTGCAGCAGGCGAACCCCTGCAGGTATATCCCCGTGAAACAGACGGCCAATCTTTCAGGCATGGCCTGGTTCACGGTTTTGCATGACTCTCTTCCATTTTACGGGCTCAGCTTTCAGAGATGACAAGAATCCGAAGGTTCAGGCTCCCTTACTAACAACCGAAGGAGTGATTTCTGCCTCCTGTGCTGGTTTACAAGTTACTGGGAAATCTGTGGCTGCTGTTATTTCAGCATAAGATTTCCGGTAAAAATCAGACGATTCCGGTTCTTACCGGAAACCTTATGCGTTTCCTAGAATCCAAAGCATGCCGGATATGATTTTCCGGATGCTTTCATTTCCGTTATTAGGTCATTCTGCATTTTTACAAAGTTATCAAATAGTTGTATACATTTCTTTCTGTCAGGCTTTTCCACGGTATCCATACAGGACTGGAGAAATGCGCTGTATAAATCTCTCTGGACGGTTATGGCTCCGATATTCTTAAACCTTTCTGAGAGTGCTGTTTTTATATAGTCATCAAGAACATGGTTATACTGGCTTGCCTTATATTTCCACTTATCCGTTTCCAGATATATCATGCCGTACTGTTCACATTTCTGTTTTAGTCTTGCAATAAGGAAACTTGGACTTCGGTCTGTGATTGACTTGCCAAAACGTTTCTTCTGTTTATATTTATATACGGTCTTTTCGGTTCCGTCAGTATTCTTTATCACAGAGGCTTTATCCCGGCGCTTTGTTTCGTGGGCTTTCTTCGCAAGGGCCTTAAAATCCATCGGTTCGTTGATAAATATGGATGAATCTTTTATCATATTGTTTAATAAGGTCTCATGCTGACATTTTGTGTATTCTGCCTTCCTGCGATATAATTCTCTTACTCTTGCTTTACTTCTTTGGCAGGTCTTCGAGAACTTCCACGGTGGAAGGCTTTTTGTGTTCTTCTTCGCTGTTCCATCTTCATTAAATCTGTCAGTATTTGTCACCCTTGTGGATTTATCAATCTTACGCTGCAAGGATGCAATCTGTTTGTTGTAGTCCTTGCATTTTGGAGATAATTCTTCAAGAAAGACAGAAGATTCTGATACAGCAGCCATTGTAGAAGGTCCTTCATCAATACCCATTGTTGATTTTCCAGGTGTTATTTTCTTAGGTGCATTCTCCGTCATATACAGTTTTACATAATAATGCCATCCACTTTTAAACCACAGCCTTTCAATCTCACAGTATTTGATAACTCCGATAGATAAAGATTCATTTATATAATTTTTCTCATCAGGCATATCTGGTTTTGAAATATCATATTTTACCGGGATTTTGAGACCATTCCATTTGGTATAACAATCAATCTGGCGCTTTTCGTTATTCTGGTCAAAACGAATTGCGACGCCGCTTAGGCTCTTTCCCGGAATCGTATGAAAATCAGATTCTTTCTTATAATGGACATCTTTTCCATTGCCGAATAATACCGCATCCACCCCTTTCATTATATGAGCTACTTCTGCCTGTACCTGGTGTGATGAAATATTTTTCTTATATCTACGCTGCATTACGCTTGCATACTTCTCAAGCTCGTTTTTTGTCAATCCGATGCTTTTACGTGTTTCATTCATAAACTTCGAAAGCCGCTTCATATCAGCCATGACCTGCTTATCATCAGACTCTAATTTTTTAAGTCGTATATATCCATCCAAAGCCTGCTGATACTGTTTGTCGTTTTCTAATCTTGATAACAGCTTCTTCGCATGTTTTCTTATCTGATTACTGATATGTGCCAGGATACGAAAACGCTTTTCCATGATATGTGCTGTGTTTTTATCCATTTCCAGTTTAAGTCTTAAAGTATGCATGCGTCATACCTCCTTTCTATTTCTTACATATCTAATATGCCGAAAAATTTTAAAACGTGTCGTTTTTTGCGGGAAAACTTTATAGAAACAGAAAAATATCTTCGCATAAAATATGCGAAGATATAAAAGTCGTATACGATGTTTTTATTTATATCGTTATTCATTTAACGCCAATTCATCTCATGACTGAAGTCACAAGCATTCTTGGCTTAAATTGTAATTTTTGGCATATTGCACCATTCCTTTCTTATTGTATGTGTACCATTATATGTGTACCAGGCAGTCTGCCGTTTCCGGCTCGCCGCCAAATGTTGTTATTTACAATATGCCGAATTTTTTATCCAAGAAAACACAAATGCCGCTGCATATAACAGCGGCATTTAAACAAAGAAAGGAATTTTTCGGCGGCGAATCCGTCTTATGCATCGGAAAGATTTCTCTTCCTCATTTCTTATATAAAGTATACCAGATTTTCCGGTGTACGCAAATTTTTGTCGGATTTTTTGACGGCAACAAAAAAGCGCCTTGCGGCGCTTTTTCAAATACGGAAACTTTTTTCTTTTGTGCTCTTTCTTATGTACTCCAGGGCATATGCCTTGGCGTTAATCATTTCAGCAGCATCCATCTGTGGTATTAATTTGTCAATAGTATTGGCTGTTATGATATCTTTTTTCAGGAACTGAATTAAAGCCTCTTCATCCTTATCAAGAATCATCCATTCAGCAATACTTTTTCCCGCCCGGCGAAGATAGGTTTTGATTTCATTGCATTCTACGGCGTCATACATTTTCAATGCAAGCCGTTGCTTTATCCTCGGGTCAGATGTAATACTGAGGAATGTCGTCTGGTTTACGTCGTCAGAATCGGTATCCCTAAACAGTGCTTTATTAAGTAGGCTGTTTAATCTTCTCAATCCGGCGCTTGTAAGCTTTGCTGGAACAAAAACCGGATAAGCTATACAGTCAATATTGATTTTCAAGTCAGCCATATTGCTTCTGCAGTTCCATTTCTTGCAGTTTGACTTGACAATGCTTGTGATAGCCGGCAGACTGTGTGTTTTAATATTAGCCTCATCAAGCATAGGGAAATTCCACAGGTCTATATTTTTAACAGATTTCGGGATTTCCACATTTTGAATCGGGCAGTTAAACGCACCGCTGTCAATCGTTTCAAGGCCTTCATGCAAAGTCACGGAAGTAAGGCCTGAGTTACTGAAACAGTTTGAAGAGATATATTTAATATTTTCCGGGATGTCTATATACTGTAAGCTTCGGCATCCGTTAAACATAGCTCCTGAACTGAATGGCTCGCCAAGGTTAGTAAGCCCTTTTCCAATATCAACATGTATTAGGCATTTGCAGCCATTAAAGGCATGCTGCTCTATTCGTTTTAATGAGTCAGGCATGGATACAGATTCAATTATTGAGTCCGCAAACGCAAATGCTGAAATTACTTCTGTCCCTTCCGGTATGTTTACAGGCTTCGTTCTTCTTCCCGGACATACAAGAAGAGTCTTTCTGTCAGCTGAATATACAATGCCATCAACATCAATATAACCAAGAGACCGTGTCTTCTCTGTCAGCTCTATTGTCTTAGCATAAGTTAGTCCATATTTCGCCAGGGATTTCCTGACGCGTTCATTGTCGTCATCAATGACGATAGTGTCAGCGTTAAGCTGAAGGGCAGAGAGCATTTTCATATCTTTTATTACCGCTTTTTTCAAATGCCGTTTTTCTATAGCATGGCTTACTACGCAATCACGTGGCAAAACGATTTCGTCTGCATCTTCGCTGACATCAACGATTATATTATTGCCAACCATAACGACACCGTTTTTGAAGTCAAGCATGCTGACAGCCGAGCCATCAAAAGCCATGCTGTCAACAAGACTTACATTGTCTGTGTTAATGATATTTGTTGACATACAGCCAGCGAACGCTTTATCTTCAATAAATATAACTTTATTCAGGTCAATCACATCTTCCGGTTTTCTGCAGAACACATTGTACAGAGAGCCGCCTCTTGAAACCAGCATTTGTCCTGAAAGAAATGATTTGTTGTCTGACTCTACATATTTTACATTCGGGAACATAAAATTTGAGAAATGAAGCGATTTTACGCCAGAACCAATATAGATTTTCTCTATATCCGGAAACTGCTTCATACATTTTTCCAGAAAAAACACCACTGCGGTTTCGCCATCCGGACAGATAAACCGAGCTTCCTTAACACCTGGTTCAATATCGATATCACTGATTGAAAGATACCCGATGTTGCTAAATACATACAGAGATAAGTATGACATACCGTTACCTGTATACCGCCAGCATCTTTTATCGTCATAAGACCTAACCATTTTTTCCATTATTTTTCTTCCTTTCTTTGTGTTGTTTTATTACATTTTTAATATGCTGTATTTTATGGAAAAGAAAAACCGGCTGCCGCAGGCAGCCGGGGTATGTCCTCTATTTTTGTCCCATCTTTTTGGATTTTTGTGAATAGAATTGTTGTTTCTCTGCCTTGCTCATGTTTGGTTTCGTTTTGTAAATTCGTCTCCGAATCGGTGGAGCAGGAACTTCGTTTCCATGTCCAATAGAATTTGTCATAAGATTATGTCTCCTCTCTTTTTGTATTTTCTTCAGTATGCCGATTTTTGCAACAAAAAAAGAGCCATCTTTTGGCTCCTTTTTTCGCATTACCGAATGGCTGCCACCATCGCAAAAGTAAGTATAGCCATTAAGGCAACAACGCCACCGGCAACCATTGCAAATGTGTCTTTTTTCATTTTCTTTTCCTTCTTCCGTTTTTGTATATCTTACACAAGATTCCAGGAAAAAGCAACAAAAAGGAGCCAGGTTGACTCCCGGCTCCAAGTTCTTGCGGCATGTCAGTTAACTTCTACCACCATCGCCCCGCTTTTTTCATAAACCACTTTTCCCATTTTTCTTACTCTGTCTTTTACATCCTTTCCGTATTTCTCAACTTCACGCAATCCGCAGAACACGTATTTGATGTTATATTTTTTTATTATCTTTTCCGCATCTTTTGTTCCATCAAAAAATCCATCTATATCTTTTGTCCTCTTCTCAATCCCATTCAGGCTGTCTCTCCACAGCCATTCATGAACTTTCCAACCGGCAGGTGTTGAGATTCCAGTGACAACAGAAGTCCTTTCATATGCAGTATAGCTGTCCCCTGGAGCCTCTGCTATTGCTTCTTTTATTTCTTCTTTTTCTGCCTTATCTTTTAACCACAGCAGGGCATCTTTTTCGTCCGCAAATTCTTCGTTATCCAGATAATTTAGGGCATTCAGCCCGTTCCTTTCCAGCGGATTCATCCACGCCCCAAACCATGAACCGGCAGCATTGAAAAAGTACCCGAACAGTAAAATCTGCAAAGCGAGCAGGATGAATGCGGCAATATGTAAAGGCTTTTTTCGGGTTTGCAACAGTGAATACAGAACATATCCACTACACATATTCAGCAAAATAAACGCCTGATAAGTCAGTTTGAACATCGTATTTGCCCGCGAATAAGACCCCTCATAGATATCCCGGACATATACCAGTTCCGGAATGGCGATAAGTCCGATTGCGCAGCAGCACATGATAAACGCAAATACATCTGGAGCCCGGAGTGCTTGCAGGCGTTTTATCAGCCCGTCTTTTGCTTTCAGCCAGCGGTACATTGTTAGGGCAATAAACAGAACTGCCATCGCAACCGGGATACCCCAGAGTATTATCAACTGATGGACTGCCGAGTGATGTTCTGCAACACCAACGCCCTTAAAGATACTTTTAAAATTCATTGTAAATGGCAGTGCTGTCAGATATCCTGTAATCAGAACGATTCCAAATTGTGAAACCATACGCTTCAGCATTTTAGATTTTCCTGAATGCAGATTTCCAAAGATGATTGTAATTATAATCACAACTGTATAAATGATGTAGTCCCAATAGTTCGAGAAATTGCATAAGCCCCAGGCTAAGCCGAGCATGCACAACTGCGGCAGGCAGAACTTCTTTTTTCCGTTGCTATTTTTCTTCAAAAAAGCATACAGTAAAGCCGCAATCAGTATGACAATCATGATATTTACCATATGCGCATGCAGGTCACCGAG
Source organism: Blautia sp. MSK20_18 (assembly GCF_020553125.1). Classification (NCBI taxonomy): domain Bacteria; kingdom Bacillati; phylum Bacillota; class Clostridia; order Lachnospirales; family Lachnospiraceae; genus Blautia; species Blautia sp. MSK20_18. The sequence goes on along the minus strand of NZ_JAJCGR010000024.1, from coordinate 21,882 downwards.
CACGAATGAATAGCACGGAAATTCATGAATGGTCTTATCGTCAACATCCGGGTTATAACCGATATAGCGTGTTGCATCCGGGAACCAATAAGACGTGCTGTCCACATCAATATCTTTATGCCACGTATAAGAAGTTGTATTCGTTAGGCCAATAGAGATAAAAGGCTTCAGCAGTCCATACACGATATAATGCCCGTTTCCTCCAAACACTACCGCTGCCGCTGACAGCGCAGAAAAAATAGCACTCTCTTTTCTGCTTATTTTTTCAAACCTGTCTTTCAGCATTTGTTCTGCGATTCCGAAAATACCCGTGAACATCAGTGCCGGAATCAAAGCCCGCATCATATTATAAGCATATTCTGCCTTCGTTGTTTTCCATAGCATCGTTTTTGCGATAAACGCTGCGTAATACTGCCCGCCGTAGTAATAATTGATACTCTTCCCGGCATACCAGATGTCGTCCGGTGGAAGCTTTGATGTCGTCAGCATCTTTTGCAGGAATCCATAGTCCATAAACTTTTCAGTGCCGTATCCGGAAGGGTTGAACCCGATAAGGTAAGCCCAGAACAGAAATACGACAAAGAAAATCACTTCATATCTTAAGCATCCGGAAAAGCACTGTTTCCAATCTTCCAAACATCTCTTCTGTTTCTTCCCGACAGCCATACACAGCATGAAATACAGGCAGATTGTAATGATTCCAGTTTTTCTTGTGAACGGTATGTGTAAACAGACCCCTGCAGCCCACATCATAAATCCTGGAATCAGAACTCCGAAAGTCTTGCCAAACGGCAGCAGGCATTTATTCTCTCCAAACACCGCCACCGCCAACGGCATAGAGGCCAGCATCATCAGCAACATATAAAATTCCCACTGCAGGAATATAACTGCATCAGTCTTTCCTAGCAGCAGGAATGTCACCGCAGCCGCCGCTGCTATCCCGATGCTTGTTTTAAGTATTTTTTTCTTTTTCTTTTGTGGATTTGCAGACACAGACCTTGTCTGCGTGTTTAGATTGTTCCGCATATTGTCTATCCTTTCTTGAGTATTTTTTTTAGTTGTTTTTTTTCGGATACAATATGCTGAAATATTGATAAGGTTTTGGATTTTTGAGGGAAAGTATAATTATAGAAGAATCATCATTTGCTGGAAGTGGTATCGAAAATCTTATTTTGGAGCAATATGCAAAATATAAAAGAACATAAATACTTGACAAATTTCGTATGCCTGATATATAATATACAAATATAAAAGACAAAATCATAAAAAGTGGTCTAGGGTATAAGACGCGTTCAAGCCAGCTTATATCTGAACACAACACTTTCAAAAAAGGTATTTTCTTTAGTTTTTATAGAGAATGCCTTTTTTGTGTATTTTATATTTTTCTTTTGTATTAAATGACTACACCTATTGTTATTTTTTTCTGATTATGTTATCTTATATACGCATGCGAATAACATGCCAGGTCACTGGTAGATTCTAATCCAATCTTTTTGCCAGCGACCTGCACCTCAAAAAAGCAGATAATCGTTTTATAACTTCATATATATTCTTGCATTCCCGTTTTCTTGTTTATACCCATTTTTTTGATAAAAATAAGTTAGTCTATCCATTTCATCTTCTCTTTCATCTTCTTTAACTTTGACACTCAATGTGCTCGATAAACGGATTCTCCAGTATTTGTTCCAGCTCCGTCTTTGATAACTCGCCAGCAAAGCTGGACTCGTTACCTGGTTTCGAACGGGGATTCAGGCCCGCGTGCGAAGTTAGAATCGAAATATTTGACCCGCGGACGATATTATCGGCTGGGGACTCCCCGTTCTTCGTTGAAATCTTCTCATTTTGGACCACCATACAGGTACCCGACGCCTTCAGTCCTTCTTTTTTGTCTGTTGTAGCCATTTTTCTCTCCCTTCTTTGTATCTTGCTTTTTGTTTCCAATATACTATGCAGTATGCAGGAAAACGTTGCCGATTTGTCTTTTTCCAGGCAGTAGAATTCCATTGCTGTAAATTTCACCATTCATGAAATATCTTATTTTTTGCGGCTCATTTTTCCTGCATATTGCATTTGTCTTAAATATTTGCAAACCATATATATATGTTGTAAAATATATATAAGCAAAAAAAATACACAAGGAGGGAAAATATTTATGATAGAGAAACCAAACAAAACTCGGCTGCGGAACGGCCTGCTTGTCGTCCTGCTGGCCATCACACTGATTGTCCCGGCAGTCTTTCAGTCCACCACCCCGGCGGCCTCCAAGCGAACGCCCGCAAGACCGGCGATTACGAAAGTGACCGCGACCAAGAATTCCGCAACGGTCACCTGGAAGAAGTCCAAGTATGCCACTTCTTACCGGATTTATTACAAACAGGCCGGTACGAAGAAGTGGACCACGCTGGCAACTATCAGCAGTAAAAATCTGAAGTACACTCACAAATCTTCCAGGAAGCATCTGCTCAAGGGTGGTAAAAAATATACCTATACTGTCAGGGCATATAATAAATACGGTAAGAAATGGAGTTCTTACGATAAAAAAGGCAAGACCGTCACTATTCCGGCCGTACCGTCTATTGTAAAAACCCGCGTGAAAGCGAACAACTATAAGCAGACTACTGTTACTTGGACAAAATCCATCAATGCTACGAACTACCTGGTTTATTACCGCTCCGCTGACACCACAAAGTGGACCAGGATTGCGAACGTCAGTTCAAAGACCCTGAAATACGTTCACAAGTCCAGCCGCAAGTACCCGGTTAAAGCCGGAAGGACTTACTACTATATGGTAAGGGGATATAATAAGACGTTTAAGACTTACGGCAGTTACAACAAAGCAGGACTGCGGGTTGTCATCCCAGAGAGACCGGTTGCAACGCCTACTGCAACCCCTACAGTTGAGCCGACAGCAACGCCGAAGCCCACACAGAAGCCGAAGCCTACGGCAAAGCCAAAACCGACAGCGACACCAAAACCAACGGCTACTCCGAAACCTACACAAAAGCCAAAGCCTACCGCGACACCAACCCCAGACCCGGACAGCCCGTCTGAAGTAAGAAAGCAGATTCAGGAGGTCATCAAGTATACAAACCAGGTAAGAATAAAACATGGCTCATCACCGGTTGTAGAAAACGAGGCGCTTGACAGAGGTGCAGCAGTCAGGGCGAAGGAAATTTATACGAAGTTTAGTCATGAAAGACCAGATGGAAGTGATTCCAGTACAGCTTATTATGAAGCAGGGGCTGGGAATATATTACTTGAGAATATTGCTTCTACATTGTCTGGAGCGAAACGTGCTGTGGATTTATGGGAGCATAGTTCTGGACATCTTGTTGCGTTAATTGATAAAGATGCAACGCATATTGGTGTCGGATACTACAGAGGTTACTATGTTCAGCAATTTGCCAAAAACCCTGATGAAAAATATACGCTTACCGTTGATGGTAATGGAGGAGTATTCCCGAGCAAAGGCGGTGTAGAGAAATTCGAAATAAGTGTTCCAGCCAGGGCAGACGTCAAATTGTCAACCATTGACATCCCGGAAAAAGAAGGCAGCAATTTTATAGGCTGGACGGAGATTGATGACAGATATAATGACGAAAGTGGTTTAATGGATTTGGACTCCATCAAAAACGATGTTATCCATATATATGACAATAAAACATTAAAGGCCCATTGGTCGGATTCTTCCGATTCTTCAAATTAAACGATACAATTTAAGCTCTCCCAACCTTTCCGGTTGGGAGAGGCTTTTTTTTGAAATCTTTTTATGTTTTTTATGTCCTTTTTTAAACGCTGCTTTCCTTTACAATAGCAAATTATCGATGGACAGGGAAAACTGCGGCCAGGCTTGTCGTCAGGGAAGGAATATTACAAGCAGCCAGACCCGAACGGTCATGTTTTTCGTCGGTTCGGGTATGTACGGGGAATCGGAAACCCTATCCATGTTCTGTACTCCGGCTCCGACTTCGTCGTCGTTTGTCAGCCCTTACGGACCTGGGTTCTCACCGATTCATTTTTTAATATAGTTTATTTATCACAACCTCTATTTTAGGCAAACACATTGTGTAAAAGCGCTATATTGTATGTGAGAAAGTCAGAATAGTAGGCGGCTGCCTTCTCCTGAAGATTTTATCTAAGGAACAAAGGAGGCGATTAGAATGAAAGCTACAGTATTGCTCTTGTATTTACTGTATGACTGCGTGAAGTTTCTTTACAAAGTCGGAGTTGAGACAGACAAAAAAAAGCCGCCAACTACTCCCAATAGTTGACGACATCTTTAGTATTGCATAATTTGAAAATATAAATTAAGAAGGTAGCCCCTATTTCTGACTTCCCTGTCTCGCTTCATATTATAATAATTATAGCATTTTGTTTAGCATAATACAATATGTATATGTTTTAAGTGAACTACCCACCACTTGCTCGCGCGGAAGTGGGGGTTTCTGGTCTAAGACCATCTTTTTTCCTGCCAACGAAGAACGTAGAATTACGTTCGAAGTCGGGTAATAAGCCCTGCTGCAAAGCAGGCGAATTATCAATGTTGCACAGACAAGCCCCGGTGTTCCACCGGTTGGGTTCGATATATAGGTAATCAGGCCGCAGCCTGTTTTTCTTCAATTAGTGTCTTGAAATAGTTTAGGAAGATACGTTTTCCTTCTTCTCTGATGTTGATTGCAGCATTCCAGTCTCTGTCAATAGTGAACCCTCATTCTTCACAAACATATGTACGTTCATCAAGATTGATTTTCTGAACATGTCCGCAATGGCTGCATGTTTTAGTAGAAGCAAGCCATCGGTCAACTTTAACAAAGCATGAGCCTTTTTGCTCGAGTTTATATGTAAGCATAGTTCTGAACATTCCGAAACCATTATCATGCAGATTCTTGCCAAGCTTTAATGCCCCGCCTATTGCCCGTAGGTCAATATCTTCAACGGCAATTACATCATATTTCCTTACAAGCCTGGTGATTTCCTGCTGCAGGAAAGCATTACGCTGATTCTTAGTCTTAGCGTGGAGCTTCTGAATCTTAACCTGCAGCTTTGTGTAATTACTGCTACCTTTTTGCTTCTTTGCCAAACGCGCCTGAAGATTACCGAGCTTCTCTTCTGTTCTTTTTTATTTTTAACGTTTCTTTTCTTTACAACAACAAATTGCGATGCTATTGTATAGTTGCAAAAGAAAGGACCATCTAAAATGTCATTATCAACGGGCGTGAAAACCGCGGCCGACTTTGATGCTTCCCCGGTCTTGCCGGATTCGGCACCAGAGCACGCATGATAACTCGCCGTTACCGGCTCGTTACCAGAATAAATGCTCGCCGTATCGGCTCGGTACCAATTTGCGCAGCAAATGTCAAGCGAAGCCGTAAGGCTAGGTGCAGAGAATCAATATGATAACTCGCCGTTACATACTTGGTACACGCGAGCATAGCTCGCGGTATCATAAAACAAATAAGAGTGCACATATTGTGCACTCTTGTATTTTTTGTATGCATATATTTTTAAACGAAAAAACATTCCATATCTGGAATGCTTTTCTACCAAAACACCTTGGTGGACAACACTACAGCTGCCTTACACCCTCGTGCACCGTACAGATGAATTACTTGGTATAAAAAATATAGCATATATCTTATTATATGTCAACTATTATTTTTTATTCATCAAGAAAAAGATGAGTGTCATGTCCTGAAGAAAAATCAAAAACTCTATTTCCACAGACATTATTTAATAATATTTTTACCGTTTGTTTGCTTATTTCGTCATGTTTTTCTATATTTCTATAAAATGTATTTGAAATAAAATCAACCAACTGTAAAAGTTTATGGTTTTTTGAATCAGAATACATCACGCTGAACGAATTACAAACAGGATTCATAACATTTAAATGTTGATTTAAATACCCATCCAGAGTATATTTAGCATCTGTCGAGATATTTTGTTCATCAATAATTAAATGCATATCTTGTGTATCATTGTTATATTTGCTTTTATTTCTGAAAAAATTATCATAATAGACCTGCACAATGTAATTAAATGTTCTTGCATGATTTTTTATAAATTCTTCTGTCGTATAATGGTTATCTAATACGATAATGCCAATTTCAAAATCATCTTTACATGTTTTTACAATTTTTTCATAAATCTCTTTTTTCTTCTTTTCTGAAAGTTCTGCTCCTTTTATTTCTCTATTTTTCAGTAAAAGTTTATTATATTTTTGATTTTTCCTAATTAATTTGGCAATTCCTTTTCGAAATTGTTTTTTTAATTTATCGGAATTTCTCGTGAATAGTAATGCAATGATGAAATATCTGTTGCTACTTACATCTGTCTTAGTTATGCTCCCGGATTCGTCAATAAAAACCGTTAAGTCCTTTTTATCCATAGTGTTCCCCAATCTTTATGTATAATACTAGTTTATTATACACTTTTTGCGAAGCTTCGTCTATAATTAGAGAAACATAGTTCCTAAAATGGTTGCTGCCAGAAACAATCGTTATACTGTACCAGGTGGTAAATAAAAATATTTTCGTTTTTTCACCATTTTATACATACGCTTATTTAGGAATAATACTTGATTTTTTAGCGGGGTTCCTTCTATTGTGTCGCAGCATATGCCAATTATTCCATTACGTAATACCTCTACCGAATGAATCTTTGTCACATACACTTTTAATTTCATATCATATCTCCTACTCATACTTACACAAGAAGCGCACGTTTCCGTGCGCTTCTCTTCTTATCTTTTATTTCTTTTTTTTACCACTTCATATCTTTCGTGGTTATCCATTTTCAGTTACTTCCTGCGTTTCTTCTGCTTCCGGAGATTCATAATCCTCTTCTTTCTGGCATCCATCAGGATTAATCCAGTTCCAAGAACCGCAAGTGTGCCAAATCCGATAATACCATACTTCCAGTCTCCTGCTCCACCAGACATCGGCATCTTGAACGTCGCAGAGTTTACCACCTCAAAGGTGCAGTCATAGAACTGCCACTTGTTCGTGGCCGCATCCCATGTTGCTTTTGAAGTGTCTGCTTTGTTCTTCACAGCCTCTTCTTTTGTCATTGTGATTGGAAGCGTTACAGTAATCGGGTCTTTCAGGAGTGTATGTCCTGAAGTTGTTTTTGTTTCTGTTATCTGATACTCTCCCTGGTCAAGGTTATCAAATACAACATATCCATTTACGTCTGTTGTTCCGGTCGTAGTTCCGCCAACTTTCAGCAGTCTGGTGAATCCATCTCGTGCTGTCGTCAGTTTCTCTGCTTCCTTTATGAACTTCAGTTCAAACGTTACACCTTTCAAAGGTGTTTTTCCGTCAACATCATACTTGCGGATAGTAATCTTACACGGTTTCAGCTTATTGATTGCTTCAAGCGTCATCGTCGCATTTACTCCGGTCGTCAGATATTTTGGCGTGCTGTCAACAACATATTGTCCAGGAGCCTTAATCTCTGTTATCTTGAGTTTTCCTCCGATTGGGATGACTACTTTTCCGTTGTATGTATAAAAACTGTCGCTCTTATATGTTGTGTCTGTGTTCAGGTGGGTATTATCCATCTTTACGATACCGCTTGAATCAGACGTCAGATACCAGGTTTTCTTTGTCGTGTTATCGCTGTCAACAAATTCCACTTTAAATAATACACCATTGATTACATTATTTTTTTCACTTTTTTTCGTGATTTGGAATTCATTTTTTGTGAATACAGGGTCATCGCTGAATGTTACTGTAAGGTCTTTGCTTGCGTCATTCGGCATCGTAACCTTAAGCTTCTGCGAAGCCGGTGTTGATATCGCATGTCCGGCAGGTGCCTTTGTCTCAGTGATTGTGTATTCAGCAGTCTTATTCGGAAGTTCTAACGAATTAGAGATTCCTTTTGCATTTGTTTTTAAAGTTCCTTTGAATGAGCCGCCGTCCGTGATGGAGAATTCAGCCCCTTCAAGTGAGTATCCGCTTAAACCGAGGATTTCGGAAGCGGCTTTTGATTCCTTGTGTACGGTTACAGTTACTGGTTTGAGTGGCTCGTTCGGGATACCGGATTCTGCGCCGAATATCTTAGTCTCGCCGTATTCATTTTTGCAGGTATCATATCCCTTTCTTGTCCAGGTCTGCTCGTAAACGGTATTGGAAAGTTTATAGAACTCAGGTGCCTTTGTTTCTTTACAATACAATTTGTATTGTGCAGCAGTTCCATTACCGTCGATATCAGCAGTTTCCACGAATACTGTATTTGACCAGCCGTCAGTACCGGTTACCATGTTTCCGACAATCTTTGTACAGTTTTTGTCTGCATAGACCGTGAATTCGGCTTTGGCAAGCGGTTTACCATTCATATCAATCTTCTTTGCTTTAAACTGAAGACGCCAGGTTTTAGGGTCATTTGGGACTCCCGCAGTAGGGCCGAAAGGTTTTGTCTCACCAATTACGTCATCTACCTCACTGCCGTTACCCTCATCTCCATCGTTTACATTATCACCCGTATTTCCGTCTCCTTCGGTCTCTGCGTTTGCTGCCTCTTCCTGTTCAGCAGCCTTTTTGATTTCCTCGTATTTACTTCTATACCATGTTTGGCTATAGACGGTATCAGAAATCTTGTAGCCGTCAGGAGCCTTCGTTTCTTTACAGTATAACGTAATAGAAGTATTCTTCCATGGTACATCGTATGACATAGAATCAGACGTTCCGCCTTCCAGTGTTTCGAGTTCTCCTACGAATGAAGCATTGCTGCAGTTTGAATCTGTATACACTCCAAATTTGGCTCCTTTCAGACCATGCTTAAAGCGGTCAACTTTTTTAATATTCATCAGGATTGTCCAAGCAGAATTGTCATTGACGATACCTGATTCAGGGCCAAAGTATTTCAGCTCTCCATCAGGGGCATCATCGGTTGTCGGTTCTTTGTAATCTGCATAATTCCATGTTTGGTTATATACAGTATTATCAATATCGTATCCTTCTGGAGCCTTTGTCTCTTTACAATACAGGGTTACTGATTTTGTTGAGAACTTCGGCTCATAAGACAATGTCTCGGTATAGCCTGTCTCATCTGTTTCAAGGTCTGCTATCTTTGAATCGTCGCTGCAGTCTTTGTTTGTATATACACTAAACTGTGCTCCGGCGAGAGGATTATTCTGGTTATCAACCTTTTTAACAACATATCTTAATGCCCATGAAACTTCTGGATTTATTACACCAGACTCCGGACCAAAATTCTTTTTCTTTCCTGTTCCCTGCTGGGATGAAGGCAAAGCTTTATATTCATTATACGTCCATGTCTGTTCATAGATTTCAGTGCCTCCGTTTGAACTGTCGTCTTCATCACCCGAACTGTTTGGCGAACCTATCTGGTATCCTTCCGGTGCCTGTGTTTCTTTACAGTAGTATGTGACGGAAGGCACACTGAAAGCTGCTTTTAGTGTCTTTACCGGTGTCAGTCCATCTTTTCCTGTAGTCAGTTCAAACAGTGCGTTTGTATCAGTTTCTGCATTGTCTTTATTTGCGTAAACGCTAAACACGGCTCCGGCAAGCGGTTTGCCTTTGTCGTCCACTTTCTTTACCTGCATGGAGTAGTTCCAGCCGGTCTTTTTGTTTACGATTCCTGTCTTGTCTCCGAATGTCTGGAGTTCGCCAGGCGTATTCGCGTCTTTTGCTTTTAAGGCATCGTAGGCTGTCTTAGAGAATGTCTTTGTGTAGATTGTGTCTGACAGCGCACATCCTGGCGGAGGTACGATTTCACGGCAGTATAGTGTGTAAGAAGAGATATTTCCATTCAACGACTCTGACTTATATGTATCCGTGTAGCCGTTGGCCTTGGTCTCTAACTTGGCGACATCGTGAAACTTTGTTTTTGCATCTGCTTCTGTCTGGTAGAACCCGAACGCAGCTCCGGCAAGAGGCTTGCCGTTCTCGTCTACCTTATACGCCTGCGCCTGAACTCTCCATTTATCTTTGTTTGTATCATTTAACGCAATATAGTTCGCATTGGTCAGCCTTGCCACCACACTGGTCCATGTATCCACATCAGTGTCCTTGGCTGGTGCCGCAACGTCAATCGGAATGACAGTTGAATCTTTTTCATACCCATCAGGTGCCATGACTTCCTGTATATGTAGTGTACATACCGGAAGGAAGCAGTTACCCGTTACTGGGTTTTTGAATAAAGGTTTACTTTTTCCTTTATATGCATTTTTTGCAGCTGCGCTTGCGTACTTACTGTTATCTACGAGATGTGCTTCGTCATAGAGCAGCTCTCCTTTGTTATCTGTACAGAAATACCATGTACGTTTTACACTGTATGTTGTTCCGTTTCGTCCACTGCTTTCACTGTAATTAACTTTGAAGATTGCTCCTGCAAGAGTTTCCTTTTTAACATTTTTCTTTGTTAACAGTCTTCCTTTCCATGTAAATGGGATATCTCTTACATATCCATCGCCGGACATACGCACTGCGTTTCCTCTTTCATCTTTTGGGACTGCGCTTGAAAGGTCTGTTGTTTTACCAGGACTAATCTTAATCGGGCCATAAACAATTTTTATATTACTTGCAGTTCCACTGATTCTTCCTTCCTCTCTTACGTAATATGTACCAGCCCATAGTGCAACGCTTCCTGTTGCTTTATCAACTTTTGCATTTTTTTTGATGCTTATTACGGCATTGTTTCCGTGAATATCTTTAGCATGGGTCTTACAGTCTTTCTTTGTATATACAACAAAGTGTGTGTTCATATTTCCGATTCGGCTTGTACTCTTTACTACGGCAGAGAACAAATCGTATTTTTTCTTTACAGTCAGGGTTCCGGGCCGTGGCGGTTCCGTCGAATTGACTGTAGATGTCTGGTTTGATTTGACTTCAACTTTATGCGGTGTTGTATCAAGCCCATATCCCGGAGATGCTGTTCGCTCTTTAACCCAGTATGTTCCAGTTCCTATTGTCACTGTAACGATACCGCTCGAATCTGTCTTAACTGTTTTTACAAGTTTTTTGCATGCACTATCGGAATATATACCGTAAATAGCGCCTGTTAGTTTGTAGCTTCCATTGCCTTTGATGGCAGTTGCGTTTCCTGAAACCTTGTGTACTTTCAGTTTTCCTGTCGTAGCCCTAACTTTTACCTTGAATAAACCAAAACCGTGCTGGTCAGCACACTGACTGGTATAAATAGCTAAAACTACGTACGGATTTGAACCTGTACCTACTTTTACGACACGTGCCCAGATTTTTGCTGAGTACCAGTTACTTGTTGGGACAGAACCGTCAGAGCCAGGCATATCTGTATGCGTACACTCCATCGCCATATTGGTTTCCCATGGATATTCGTTGAATTTAATATCCGTGCAGCTGATAGATGGAACTTTTATAATAAATGGATATATTGTTCCGTTAAATGGCTTATATACACAGCTGTCCTGTAAGAACTGGCTATCGGCTTTATTTCCGTAAAAAACGAAGTCAAGCAAGGCATTTTCGTAAGTAGAATCGCTTCCCGTCTGTCCACGATATGCCGGCAAGGCATTTTGGGACTGGTGGATTCCCGCCCAGTCATCGCTGGATGCTTTTTCTGGATATAATAGCTTGATTGCGGATTGAAAAGCATAGCCGCGGCTTAATTTGCTTATATTTGCACTGATGGCCTGTGAATTGATAGGTTCCATTTCATCAAGAGTCTGTTTTGCTGCCATCATTCCAGGCTCGACATCTGGTGCATTTTTATCCTTTACAGCGTCTACCCATATAGACTGTATAACTGCTGATGAAAAACCAAGAGTCAGCATGCCGGTCTTTGAATCGTAAGCATAGAACTTGCCATCTACCGGGAAGCCGTTTGCTGTAACGAGCATAGTATTTACATCCATGTTCTTTCCAATCTGAACGGACATTCTCTGGTTAATGATATCAGCCCCGCTTATTTTTGACTCTGTTTTTCCGTTTTCTTCTTCTGTTGTAGCAATTACTGAAGAGTTCCATGTGTTTTTGATATCAAAATCTTTTATAGAATACAGAATCTGTGTCTGAATGTACTGGATATAATACTTTCCATTTGCGTCATAGTACGCAGATTTTGGTATATATAAAAGTCCTGTTTCTTTATCAAAATAGGTATCTTCAACCTTAGAACCGGTTGTGTCGTTTAATGCAATCTGGTAATCAATCGCAGTAGCCCTCTTGTCGTTATGCATAACATCAGCAAACGCTACAAAATACTTACTGTCTTTACCCAGCTGATAAACAGGTACTCGTCCCGTCTGTTGTGTAATGAATCTAAAATCATCACCAGACATAAGTGTATCAATTGTCTCTCCCTTGTTCAGCTGGTCAGCAGAAGCAATTGTAGCATCCACATCCATTACGTTTACCATTGAGAGCTGGCCTTCTCCTACATACGCAGAATCTGCATGCTCTTTCACGTATTTTTCAATAACTGGGTCATAGATAGTATCGCTTTCTTTGTCTACTGAGATATCTTTGTCTACAACATCAACATCGGTATTTTCATTGGCTACGTTTTCAAAAAATAATCCTGATTTATCTTCGACAACTGCCTCAAGTCCATTTTTTGAAATATATCCGCTGAATTTTGCTGCTGCTTCGGATGTAGAATCTGCAACAACATAGAAATCAACAAGTTCTCCATAGTTTGAATTAGTTATCCGGATTCCATCTTCTGTCGCTGCACCGATAACGTATGCATCCTCGATTGAGCCGGGAACGTATCCCGCAACATCTTTTCCATCATTACCGGCAGCGCCAACAACTGTGATGTTGTCATCAATAGCCTTCTGGATTTCTGCCTCAATAACACTTGTTGCAAGTGTTTTTGGAGAATACATTGACAGGTTGATAATATCTACATTTGAGTTAATTGCATATTCGATAGCTGAGACGATTGCCGAATAAGAACCGTAGCCATCGTTGCCAAGTGCTCTGATTGAAAGAATCTGTGCTCCTGCATTTTGTGATACGATATTGCTTACCATGTCATCGCCATGCGTTCCACCGTTTAATACATCATCAATAAGAGACACACGGTCAATCACATTTTTGCTTTCGGATGCGCCAGTATCAATCAGGGCAATGACTTTTTTGTCATTATTCTGTGCAGCAGTCGAACAATCATCGTTGTTTAATGCTGCAACTGCATTCTCATCGGATGGAGTTGCCTCTCCTTCCGATTCACTTGCTGCTGCAATCTTTGCGTCCGGTTCTACTGCGTCCACGTGCTCTTTGTAATAGCTGTACGCCGTCATTGCCTGCTCAGCACTTTCATACTGGAGCAGGTAGATATCACCATAAGAACCAATCATATGCTCCTTGTCAATGATATCATTTTCATCGTCCGTCATGACCAGCAGACGCGCGGAAGAGAAGTCATCCTTGTTTAATCCGCCTTCGGCATCTGATGTATCAGTGAAATGCTCAGCGGTGTCCGTATCGGTGGTATCTGTTTCAGTAGAATCTGCTTCAGCATCCTCTTCTGTCACATCTCCAGCATCTTCTTCTGCTGCCCCTGCTTCGGAACTGTCTTCAGCATCAGCCTCATCTTCAACCGAGTCCGCATTATCTGCTGTTTCAGCCGTGCTGTCGTCAGCCGTGTCTGCGGTATCCTCATTATCCGGGGCTTTATCCTCATCTGTTTCTGCATCGTTGCTGTTTTCGTCTGTGCCTATTTCAGTCTGAGTCTGGCCATTAGGTGAAACGTAAACATTGTCGTTGACCGTCAGGTCTCCGGTGCTGTCACTGCTGTCTTTTGCATCCGCATCAGTGCTGCTGCTATCGGCAGTCTTTTCGTTCCCATCTGTTTTTTCAGTCTTATCTGTTGATTCGTCCACCGTCAGGTCACCCGTCTCGGCAGAGTCCTTTGTTTCTGTCTTTCCGTCCTCTTTTACTTCTTCTTTTTCAAATTCGACCTTAACGGTCACGTTTGAATCCATAAATACCGGATATTCAAATTCCCCGGTAATTCCATCGGTTTTTTCATCAAAACCGGAATCTTTTTCCGTATCTCCTTCAACTATATCGTAAAGTTTCAAGATATATCCTTCATCTGCATCTGCCTTCACATTTGTTACACTGTCTGCTTTTACTTCGTAAGCATATGTATAACTGTTTTTTGCTGCATCTTCGCTTGACACGAGGATATCGTCTTTGTCGTAAACATCAATCCGCATTTCATCGGTCTTTCCGTCGTCGGATTTATGATTAGCCAGCTTCACGGTCTGCTCGTCATCTTCATTCTCATCGATGACAACTTTACCGCCGGATGTCTTCAGGTTTATAAGCAGAAACTTTGTCTCTGCATCCTTTTCAGTCTCTGTGCTGTCTGAATCGGTGCTGATAATTGTCTTAGTCTCACCCTGGCTGGCATCTGTCGTTGTTTCTGTAACAGTATCCATTCCGTTCACATCTGCGGCATAAGTCAATACCGGAGATGCAATCGTTGTTGCAGCAGTAACCGTAGCAAGCATGCTTGATGCGATTTTTGCCGCGATAGAACGTGAAGATACTTTTTTCTTTCTTCTCCAGTCCGGAGGGTTATAGCATTTTTTGTCTTTCATTTTTTTAGTCTCCTTTTTATGATTTAAACTGCATACGCAGTCGTTGCTTCATTACAAAAAAGGATTCTTATGGCTTGTTCATTAAGGATTGAAAAAGCACAGCCATCTTCTGGCTTTGCATCCAATCTTGTGTTTGAATCGGCATTTTAATTCACCTCCATTTTCGCAGATATTCAGTTGTCAGGTGCTATATCTCCAAAGCAATACGCTTTCTTTCAAGATACGAGTTTGCGGTGTACCGCAATGTTCAGGGCTAAAGTCTTACGCCCTATATTTAATATGCAAAATAAAAAAAAATTCGGAATGTTTTTTTAAAAAGATTTTTTAGAAAAAAACTGACATACTGTTCCTGAACGCGAAAATGTAAGAAGAAAAAAAAGGAGAAACGACTATGGCAAATGCAATCGATGATACCGCGAGCTATGCCCGCGTGTACCAAGCGGTCATGGCCGCTGACAAACGACGACGCAGTCGGAGTGTAGAGACGTGGACGGGGTTTCCGATTCCCCGTACACTTTTGTAACCAATTATATCCGACGAACAACTTGAATTGTTCAGGGTCGGAAATCCTCCCCTGACGGCAAGCCTGGCCGCGGTTTCCCCGTCCATTGATGATGGATTCGAAATCAAGAAAGATGATGAGAACGACCCAAAGTTTGGGACTTACGAATATTTCAGGGCATCATCGACGGGTGAGAAACCACGGCCAGGCTTGTGAAGGTAATCAATAACTCGTCTGCTTTGCCGGAGCCGTTACCAAGAAAACGCAAGATTAAGAGCCCGTTGTTTTAAGCAACGGGCTCTTCCAGTGATACAATAAATTCTATATTTCGAGTCAACGCTTCTTCAGTTGTAATATCTAGCCAATTTTTTCCTGATGATTTCGCGTTGTTTTTAAAACCAATATTCGTGAAAACACGTCGAATACGTTTTGTCAGTTCAGCATACGTGAAGACTGGTAACGATTTGTCATTAAATATGTAATGTTGAATACAGGTTTTTAACTCTTCGATGTTAACGTTATCCAATAAGAAACAAATATCAAAAACGTCTTTGTATCTCGTCGAGCGTGTACCAAATCGCAGGAATGATTTTAATTTTTCTGTTAATATTTGTTCTTTTGAATTCATTAACAAACTCGCTCCATCTTTCTGAAAACAGATATCAAAACAATACTCTTCCTGCTTGATATCCAGGTCTTTATGTACGCCAATATCCAACTTGCTTTCCAATGTATTTCCGTAGTCATCCGTGATTGTAATGAATACTCTTTTTCCTTGGTAGTCTTTGTGTTTTAGTGTAGCAATTGGTGGTTTAATTGTTATATTAACACCGATTGTCGATTCTATCTTTCGTAAGAATTCAGTAATTGAGTCATCGGAAATAGAGTATTTGATGAAATCCAAATCGGCGTCCTGGGTCGCCCTACGGTCATTATGAGAAATATTTCGCATTACGACCCCGCCTTTGATAGTTACTGACCGACTTAATCCACTTGCAGCAATTCCTTTCAGAATGATGTCTTGACAAATCCTTGCGTTTGCGTCGTCCTCGTTATATCCCTTAGACTTTAGCTTTTCAGCCTCTTCTCTTACGTTCACTTACATTACCTCCATCTGTATTGTGCTTAAGATTTTGTCTCCGTTTTTAAACAACATCGCATAGTCTTCAACTTCAAAAAAATCAAGCTCATCTAAAATATTTCTGTATCCAGAGATTATTTCCTTATAATAATCCAAAGGATATCTTGAGCGAAATCGTATTAAATCAACAAGTAACCGTTCTTTGCTGTATATTCTGATTATTGTATTTTGATATTCCATATTCGTTATTCCAAATTCATATATATTATCTTTTGCGAAGTTTTGTTTTATCGTTTTACTTTTGATTCTTGAATCTTCACGTTTGGTCGTGAGCATATATTTTTCTGAAATTACGTCTGTTAATCCATAGTAATAATATGCACTGCTTCCGGAAAATACTGCATTTGGATATTTTACGCTTATAACTTCAAGGTCAGAGCAAAATCTAGTATCTGAATATAGTCCCTTTTCTTTTTGAAATAGTTTTCCTTCTTTTATTTTTTTCTTTATTTGATAATCTGTGCCGTATACCTGTAAGCACTGTGCGTATGTCATTATCATAATGTCACCTCCAAATTTGAGTAAAAGTACACATGAACTTATCTCGTGTGTATTTTTACTTAAATATATTATATTCGATTTGCTTCTTGTAGTCAAGCAATTATACACACGAATTGGGATGATGTGTATGATTACTGAAATGTCTTATTTTTTTTGCGGCTCATTTCTCCGCCAAAAGTTAAAAAAAGCACGCTTTTCGCGTGCTTAGATTTTGAGTTTCGTTTTCTTTTTCTTGTCCAGGGAATTTAAGATATAAGCGGCTGCTGTGGTCAGGCCATTATCAATAGCGGCTTGCATGGCATAGTTTAATTCTTTCTCATCCATGATATCCATCTTAACAAGCTCTGTCATGAGATAGTCTTCCTTTTCTGTTGTCAGTATCTGACAGCCTTCTGTCGCATGGCTTTTGAGGTACTGAAAAGCACTTTTGTCTTTTTCCAAAAAGTAGAATTCCATTGCTGTTAAGAAGCAACATTTTGCATCATTCACATTGTGAGTGAGGAACTCGTCAAGCGTCCATCCATTGGCGTCGAAAGCGATATCTTCCCTTGACGCTCTTTCGTCCAGGCCCCCCAGAAGAGCGTTAAACACAATCTTTCCCAGTAATGTGTTCACGTATCTCGGAATAACGATTCCTTTTTTGCCGGCAGAAATTTTAAGTGTCATGTTCCTGCGTCTTTTTGTAAACACCTGTTTCATCTTGGCAACGGCTTTGTCTGTATTCATGAAGTAATAAGTCCTGATACAACTATTTACCAGTCTAGAAAATACTTGAAATGCTTCTGCCTCCAATTCAAAAGCGGAAGCAAACGAAACCTCCTGAAGATTTACGCATCCGTTCAATACACAGTCCCCAATTTCTTCCAGGTTATTTCCTCCAATGACAATACGTTCCAGACTTTCGCAACGCATGAAAGCCTTATCGTAGATTCTTTCTATTGAACCTGGCAGAACAATTTCCTCTGTTTTGCTGCCAAAAAACGCAGATGGACCAATCATAGTCACTCCATCTTCTACTACAATTTTCTTTTCATCCGGGCAGTAGCACTTCACCAATAACTTATCAGTTATATTCTGAATATACTCGAACTTCTTTTCCATTTTCTTTTTTTCCTTTCTTAGTGTTTTGTATATTTATAATATGCGATATTTATCGGCAACAAAAAAGCCGCAGAAAAGCCTGCGGCTACAATGCTAATTCGGTTTTGGCCTTCAGTCCTCTTTTTCTCATCTGGTCCAAGATATATGCCACCGAAGTAGGCATGTTCTTTTCGGAAGCCCATTGCAATGTTCTCTGTAAATCTTTATCAGACAATAGACCAAGATTAAGATACATTGCCAACGTCTCATCATCAGCTTCTTCGGTCATGCGTTTTGTGATTAATGTTGCATGGATTCTTAGATAGTCTTCAGCACATTCCAGGTTGTCCATAACATACCATTCCGTGGCAACACTTACTCTGTTCTGAAAATCAGACAGGCAACTATGAAGATTACGATATTCGTAATAAGCGTTCCCGTTTTTGGTTAGACAGTTATACGCTGTATCAGAAATCATCAGCCTATGAAGGTAACTACAGATATATCGCGGAAGGCGTACACTCCTTCCATTGCATGTAAGAAGAAATGTCCTCTGCGGCTTTCCAGTTCTTAGAAATCTTTTGAGAACATCGTATTTCTTTTCTGGGTGCAGATAATATACAGTGTCTTCTTCCCGAATCAGACTGTACAGTAAAGACCGAAAGGCAGAGTCCTCTTCCGATTCTATCGGTTTTGTCCATACAATCTCCTGCACTGGTGAACCTAAAATAATGTCGTCATCACAATATTCCAGGCCCTTTCCAAAAACAATCTTTTCCAATTTTTTGCAGCCGGCAAACGCGCATTGCCGAATGGATTCCACGGAGTCTGGAAGGATGATTTCCTTTGCAGTACATCCACGAAAGGCAAAATTTCCGATTTCTGTAACCCCATCTTCTACAAAGATAATATCGCTTTCAGTATCTGTATTTCGCACAAGCATATTATTGTTTTCTTCCATTTTTTAATTCCTTTCTTTGTCCTTTTGCCTACAACATGCTGGATTTATCGACAAACAAAAAAACCTGCTGCCGTTTGGCAGCAGGCTTTCAGACATTCAGAATACTTCTTTTTTCTTTTTTCGATGATTCTTCCAGGATATATGCCCTTAACGTAACATCCTTCACTTTCTGTAAAACATATTCCAGCATCTCAGCGGTTACGATATCAGTTTTTATCAACTCCAGCAGCGTTTCTGAATCATTTCCTCTTGATAAGAACTGAATAATATTTTTCCATCTTTTTTCAATTTGTTCTTTTACGCTTTCAGACGCACCACGTTTATTTCTAAGCAGGTACAAATATCGTTTTACGGTTGCATAGTCGCCAATAACAGGCAGTATGCTGTATTTACAAGCAAGAAAATCTTCTGATTTAATTTTACTGCTTGTTAGCTTGGAGAATTGGGTTTCTGTTAGGTATCGCGGCAGATAATAAGTATCATTTGGTGTTACAATCTCAACAATATCAGAATCAAAAGAATTAGTTATCAAAATTCCGGCATGTAAAATGTTATCCGTTAATTCTGAAACTATAACTTTTTCAACATAACGCAAACCAATATTTGAAATGGTTTTATTGTTTTTGTTTTTTAGTAACGAATCCGGAATACTTATTTCCTTTAGATTTTCACATCCGGAAAAAGCATAAGCTCCAATCTCGTTAATTCCTTTTGGTAAGTTGATTTTTCTTAACCCACAGCAATGAAAAGTTTTACAGCCAATAGATTTGACTTGCCCTGGTATTGTGATTTCTTTAAGGCTACGACAACCATAGAACATGTCCTGCCCTGATTCCAGGCATTCTTTTTGCTCAGGGTTGACTACTCCGATATGTTCTATTCCGCTTCCAAAATCTACAGATTTCAGAGAGAAACAATAACTAAAAGCATGAGTTCCGATTTGCCTCAAAGAATTTGGAAATTCGACAGAGGTAATATCTTTGCACATGTTAAAAGCACTGTTCTTAATCTCTGTAATGCCTTCAGGTATAACGACTTTACCTATCTTGCCTATGGGACATCGCACTAATTTGTTTCTTAAGTACAGAATCCCGTCGACTGTATAGTAGTCTCCATTATTGTAGTTTATATGCATTACAAGTTCGCTGTTAAGAATATTATGTAGCGCCACGTAATCAAGGGCTATTCCAGACGGTACATCAACAATCACTTTTGTTTGTTTTCCTGTTATGCAAGAAATATGTGAGTTTTTTCGTTCTGTTACAGTTTGTCTTACAATTTCGTACTGTTGTGCTTCTGTTTTAGTCTCCATTTTTTTCTCCTTTCTTTGCTTCTTATTTGCACTTAATATGCCGCATTTTAGCGCATACAAAAAAAACCGCGATACAGTCGCGGTTTTACTTTTATAGCATCAGATTCTGTTCTATCAAATTAGGCAGAGTACCACGTCCATAGGATATGATATTACTTAGATTTACCATACCGCATGGGCGTGGGTGAATGCCTTTTTTTAATTCGTGTATCATAAAAAAGTCCACAGAAAATTTTACTTTTTCATACAAATTTGGCATATTAATAATAGAAGATTTGAAAGGAGGACATCCATTATGTTAAATGCAATTCCGATGGTAATATCAAAAGAATCATTTGAACAGATTTTTACATTTGCTGAAGATAATTCTGCTCTTGCTAAGAATCTGTATAATGCTGCCCTTTTTCGAATCCGCCAAGTCTTTACAGGATGGAATAAAACGAAACGGACAGATTTGGAACAGCTTGTGTTTGATGAATTCAAACAGACAGAAACCGTATATAAAAGCTTTAAGCCACGCCATGTCCTCTCATATGCTGCACTTGATAAAATCATGAGGGCAACAGGCAATCCTGACTTCTTTGCCGGGCTTCCGATGCAGACCGCGCAGCAGGTTTTAAAAGATGCGGTACATGATTTTAAGACATGGCTTGACAGTTTAAAGAAGTATAAGAAAGACCCATCCAATTACACCGGAAAACCTAAAATGCCGGGATACTGCAAATCAAACCGTAAGACCTTTACAGTAACAAATCAGGATGCCGTGATTTATCCGGTTATTGATAAAAACGGATGCATTACAGGCAATGAGTTAAAGCTTCCAGGTTTTAAGAAAAAAGAACGCATCCCGATTAATTATGTTGACCATAAGTCAGATTTACGTATGCTGACATTTAAGCCTTATTATGATAAATACATTATGACTTTTGTGGTTGAGGATATGGCTCCGCCATTTTATCCTGATATGCCTTATATGGCAGGGCTTGATTTTGGAACAGACAATATCGCAGCTATAGCATGTACAGATAATTCATCTGTAATATACAAGGGCGGTGCAGTACTGTCATCAAATCAGCTTTTTGCCAAGAAAAAAGCAAAGGCAGTTTCATTAATCACACAAGGCCATTCAAAAATGCATGCAGAATCAAGATATCTGCTTACTCTTTCACGTAAGCACAGCTGCTTCATAAAAGACCAGATGCATAAAATCAGCACTGAGATTGTCAGGTACTGTGTTAAACATCGCGTCGGGATTCTTGTGATTGGAGTAAACAAACTCTGGAAACAGAAATCAAGTATTGGCAGAAGGAACAACCAGAACTTTGTGTCTGTCCCACATTTCCGGCTTCGCCAGATGATAGAATATAAAGCACTCCGTGCAGGGGTAGATGTCATTGAACAGGAAGAAAGTTATACTTCAAAAGCAGACATTACTGCTTCTGACTATATGCCGGTTTATGGCAAAGAAAAACGCCGCCCGGTATTTTCCGGACGACGTATTGAACGCGGATTATATTTATGCAAAGAAGGATACTGCATCAACGCAGACTGCAATGGCGCAGCAAATATCCTCAGAAAAGCGATACCGGATGCATGGAAAAATGTATCAGACTTTCACTTTCTTTCAACGCCAGAAAGCATTGGGTTTGCCATGCTGAATCCTACAGATTCGCATAAGAGATATAAACAGCATAACAACTGGATTTTTACTTCTGTTGATGCTGGTGAACTACTCGGCAATTAAATTACTGAGCATCTGATGTGCGGAGCCTGGGCCCCGTAGATTCAGGGTGGGTCCATACCACCACTACTGTTTTTTACGCAGCTA